>JASHVY010000518.1 GCA_030044345.1 Acetobacteraceae bacterium
GTTATGCCGAGGTGTTTCACGGGCCCGAGCAGTGGCGCGCGATCAGCATCAGCGGCGGGACCGACACCTATCGCTGGTCGAACTCCTCGACCTATGTGCGCAATCCGCCCTATTTCGAGGGGATCACGCCGGAGCCTGCACCTGTCAGGGATATCACGGGCGCGCGCATCCTGGCCCGTCTCGGCGATTCCATCACCACCGACCATATCAGCCCGGCGGGCTCGATCCGCAAATCCTCTCCGGCCGGGGAATATCTGCTCGAGCGGCAGGTGCTGGAGAAGGAGTTCAACAGCTACGGCGCGCGGCGCGGCAATCATGAGGTGATGATCCGCGGCACCTTCGCCAATATCCGCATCCGGAACGAACTTCTGAGCGGTGTCGAGGGCGGCTACACGAAGCATTTGCCCTCGGGCGAGCAGATGTCGATCTTCGATGCGGCGATGCGCTACCAGAAGGAGGGTGTGCCGCTCGTGGTGCTTGGCGGCAAGGAATATGGCACCGGGTCTTCGCGCGACTGGGCCGCCAAGGGAGCGGCGCTGCTCGGCGTCAAGGCCGTGCTGGTGGAGAGTTTCGAGCGCATCCACCGCTCGAACCTCGTCGGCATGGGCGTGCTGCCGCTGACGTTCCTCAATGGGGCGGACCGAAATTCCCTCGGCCTCACGGGCGAGGAGGTGCTGGACATTGTCGGGCTTGCCGATCTCCGGCCGCGCATGGAGCTCACTTTGGTGATCCATCGTCCGGACGGGAAGGTCGACAAGGTGGGCGTGCAGTGCCGCGTCGATACGGTCGATGAGGTCGCTTATTACCGCCATGGCGGCATCCTGCAGTACGTCCTGCGCGGGATGGCGAAGGCGGCCTGATCCAATCCTTTGTCCGAGGGGCGTGCGCGCCGCCGGGCGGAGACTGAGTCGGGGATAGAGAAGGCCCGGTTCCGTCCGGCGGCATCGTTCGCCCGTCCGCCGATCGTCTTCGATCCGCGTGCGCTGAGCATTCTGGAAGGGTTGCGCGCGGCCCTGGCGGTGGCCGTGATCGTGGCCGCGGGCACGGCGCTCAGGCGCCCGGACCTCATGCTCGCCGCTCTCGGCGCGCTGCTCACCTGTCTGGTTGACCCGGGGGGACCGCTGCGCCAACGGGTGCGCCCGCTGATCGGTTTCGCGGTGATCGGAGCTGTGCTGCTCGGCGGCTTCGGGCTGGTGCGCGGGCTCTCGCCCTTCATCGCGCTGCCGCTTGCCGCTTTCGCTCTTTTTGCCCTGAGCCTCGTGCGGATCTATGGGCTCGCCGTGCAGCAGCTTGGCGGCCTGCTCACCGTCGCGCTGATCCTCGCGTTCGACGCGCCCTTGCCCGGGCTCGGCGCGGCTCTTGCCGTTTCCTTCTTCTTTCTTGCCGGAAGTCTTTGGGCGGTGCTGCTCACGCTGGTGATCTGGCCGCTTTATCCTTATGGGCCGATCCGCCATGCGCTCGCCGCGGTATGGCGGGCGCTCGGCGATTTTGCGCGCGATCTCGGGCGAATCTGCGACGCGCCGCCGGGCGAGGCATGGGACGAGCATGCGCGCGTGCATCGCCGTGCCGTGCGCGCAGCGATCGAGGAAGCGCGGTCGATGCTGGTGGACGCATTGTCCGCGCGCGGTGCGAGCAGCGTGCGCGCGGCCCAGAGCCTGATCCGCTTCGAGGCGGCGGAGCAGATATTCGGCGCGCTGATCGGCCTTTCCCATGTGCTGGAAGACGCGGATCAAGGCTCTCGTCGGGCGGGGGGACATCTTCTGCGCCACGCGGCGTCGCTCTTCCTGGTCATGGCGCGAGCGACGGAGGCGGATCGTCCGGTCGCGCCGGAGAAGCTCGGGCGCGTGGTTGCCGCTCTCGAAGCGGGGATTGGCGCGAAAGCCGGCATGTCCCCTGGCGTGGCGGATGGGCGTTCGGCGCTCGCTCCGTTCGCCCGCCGCATCGCCGAGCGCCTCATGCTCGCGAGCACGCTCTCCGTTCCCGGCAATCTCCGTCCGGGTGCCGCGATCGGTGCGGCCCCTTCACTCGGCTGGCGGGCCCGTCTCGCGGAGCCGCTTGCCGCCAATCTCCGGTTTTCCTCCCTGGCATTTCGCCACGCGCTGCGCATTGCGGTCGTGGGCGCGCCCGCGCTCGCCCTCGCCGACCGCTGGGCGGGCCCGCTCGGCCATTGGCTCACCATCACGCTTCTGCTCACCATGCAGCCTTACTTCGCGCTCACCTGGGTGCGGGCTCTCGAGCGCATCGGCGGCACGGTGCTGGGCGGCGTGCTGGCGGCCGTGATCGCCATCTTCTGCCGCTCCCCCCTGGCGATCGTGGCGGCGCTCTTTCCGCTTTCGGTGTTCGCCTTCAGCCTGCGCCGGGTGAGCTACGGGCTTTATATCGCGGCGCTCACGCCGCTCGTGGTGCTGCTGGTCGAAATGGAGGTGCCGGGCACCAGCGAGCTCATGATCGCGCTCGAGCGGGCGCTTTATACAGTGATCGGCGGAACGCTCGCCGTAGCGGGCACGCTGGTTCTCTGGCCGAGCTTCGAGCCGCAGCGCCTGGCCCAGGAGCTCAGGCGGGCGATCGAGGCACATGCCCGCTATGGCGATGCGGTCTTCTCCTTCCTGATAGGCGAAGCCATTGCGAGCGAGGTAGAAGCGTGGCGCCGCGGGGCGGGGCTCGCCAGCAACAACCTCGAGGCGTCGCTGCAACGGGCGCTGAATGAGCCGGTCGGAAGGCGGCAGAAACGTTTCGAGGTGGCGGCGCTGGTCGATGCGGCGCTGCGACGGATTGCCGGGCGACTCGCGGCGATGCAGCAGGATGCCTCTCTGGCGGGCGCGGTGCCGCGTGGTGCCTGGGTGGAATGGCGCGCCTGGTTCGACCGGG
>JASHVY010000519.1 GCA_030044345.1 Acetobacteraceae bacterium
CGGATCGAGCCCGATCGTCGGCTCGTCGAGGAAGAGGATCCGTGGCTGATGGAGGAGGGCGCGCGCGATTTCGAGCCTCCGACGCATCCCACCCGAGAAAGTCTTGACATAATCACGACGCCTCTCGGCGAGTCCGACGAAGCCGAGCAACGTCGTGGCCCGCTCGCGAAGCTGAGCCCGGGGGACACCGTAGAGCACGCCATGCAGCTCCATGTTCTCATATGCCGTGAGCTCATCATCAAGGCTCGGGTCCTGGAAGACGATGCCAAAGGCACGGCGCACTTCCGTCGGTTCGCGCACCGGATCGTGGCCGGCGACCCTGATCCAGCCCGAGCTGGGCGCGAGCACGGTCGTCAGGATTTTGATCGTCGTCGTCTTGCCGGCGCCATTCGGACCAAGGAAGGCACGGATCTGTCCCTCGGGGACCGTGAAGGAGATGTTGTCGACGGCGGTGAAGCTACCGAACATCTTCACCAGCCCACGAACCTCGATCATTACCGCCATGGTCGCATTCTATGGCGTGTTTGGGGCGTGTCCTGTTCCGAATTGCAATCGGTCATAAGGTGGCCGGTCCCAGATTTATCTTCAATCTGCCAATTCACAGAGCATGAGCCGGATCGCATGCTTGCCGGCCGCATCTCCTTTGCCGTTATAATGTTCGGTTTCTCCAGGGCAAGTGATACGCGCGCATTATGAAGGGATCGAGGAGAAAGAACAGGAAATCCATGCCGGCCAATGGCGTTGGAGCGTGATGATTTCGGATCATCATGCTCCAAGTTTATTTTCCCGATCAATTTCATGGCTTCCCCGTCGACTGCGGCGGATCGCTTTGCAATTCGTTCCAAACTCATATCAGTCCGGCGTTTCGGAAAAACCGCAATGCGTTGGCATCCGCACGGTCACGGCCATCGGTTATGATGACAATAGAGGAGCGACCTTGCCGTCCCGATCAGCTTCTTTGCTGTGTGCCGATCCTGACGATCCGGGGAGAAAGGTTGCTTCTGGGAGCCTCGGAGGGCTCGCCGACGCGACTTCCGGTTCCATGAACCTCGTGCCCGATTCCCGCGGCGAAAAATGCTCGCTCTGCGAGTCACTCCTCCCCGCGATCGGGCACTTGGCCAAAGACCTCTGTGCCGGCTTTCCATGAAAGCTGGCACGAGGCGATTAACGCGTCTCCGATGAGGAACCAGAAAAACCAGAAGCTTAACCGAACTCCCAGGGCTCTGCCCCTGAACCCGCCGCAGGCGGAGGGTTCAGGGGCACGCCACCTGGCCGCTCAGGGCAGTGTTTGCGTCTGATAGAAATATTGTGCCACGTTCGGATCGTTTGCCGTCGCCGTGGTCGCGACGACATTGTCAAGCTGTATCGTCTTAGGCACGGCGGAGGCCTTGCCGCTCAGGATATCCACGGCGTACTGCACGGCAAGCGAGCCTTCCCTCGCCGGCTGCTGAATGATGAGCGTGGTGATGACGCCCTGCTTGAGCAGATTCACTTCGTCAGGCTCGGCGTCGTAGCCGACGACATCGACATTTCCCTTCTTGCCTGCCGCGACGACCGCCTTGCCCACGCCCTCGGCCGAGAACACGTTGGTGCCGAAAATCCCCTTGAGCTTGGGATATTTGAGCAGAAGGAGCTGTGTTTCGGTGAAGGCATTGGTCGGGCTGTCATCGTCGTACTCGATCGCGGCCACTTTCATGTTCGGGTATTTGGCGATCGCGGCGAGGAAGCCCTTCTGCCGCTCGTCCGTGGTCGAAATGCCGGGTTTGACGTTGATCACCGCCACCTCGCCCGTCTGATGGGCGAACGCAGCAATCGCGTTTGCCGCAGCTTCACCACCCTGGGTATTGTTCGAGGTGATCTGGCTCTGGAGCAGCGACGCGTCGGTGATCGTGGTGTCAACGGAGATCACCGGGATATGGGCCTGCACGAACTGGCGGATCGGGTTGATCAGCGCCGTCGTGTCGGTCGGCGCGATCATCAGCGCCCCCGGTTGCTTGGCAAGCAAAGCCTGCAGCACCGGAATCTGGGTCTCGGGCGAGAAGGAGGCGCCACCCTGCCAGATCAGCGGATAGCCGAGCTTCTTCGCCTCCGCTGCCGCGCCGCGCTGCATGGTGATGTAGAAGGCATCGGTGGTGATGCCGGGAACGAGCGCCAGAGTGGCGGGCCCGGCCGCCCGGGCGACGGTTGGCGCGACGGCGATGGCGGCGGCTGCGAGGATGGTGCGGGCCAGCGGCGCGGCCCGGTTCCGGGTGGCCCTTTTTTGCCAAAGCATGGGTTCCTCCTTCACTTGCTTTATGGATCAGGCAGCATCGATCAGCCGGTTGCGAAGCTGGTCGATGGCAACCGCGAAGATGAGGATCGCACCGACGGCGACCTGCTGCCAGAACGGCTGAACGCCCATCAGAATGAGCCCCGTCACCATCACGGTGATGACGAAGCTGCCGATCACCGTGCCAAGGATCGTGCCGCGCCCGCCGAACAGGCTCGCGCCACCGATCACCACGGCGGTGATCGCGTCGAGCTCGTCATTCGCGCCAGCCTGCACAGAAGCGGAGGCGAATCGCGCCATCACCATCAGCCCTGCCACCGCAGAGAGGAATCCTGAAAGCGTATAGACTTTCACCAGATGGTTCTCGACGGCGATGCCGGCGCGGGCGGCCCCAAGCGGATTCGAGCCGATCGCATAGGTTCTGAGACCGAAGCGTGTCTCGGAGAGGAGGATCGCGGAGCCCACGCAAGCGAGCGCGGTGACGAGCACGGTGACGGGCAGCCAGCCACCGATCGCGTAGGAGCCAAGCGTGCCGACGAAATCAGGGATGGAGCCGATATTCTCGCCGTCATTGAGCAGATAGATCCCACCCGTGCACATGCTGAGCATGCCGAGGGTGACGACGAAGGGCGTGAGCTGAAGCCGGGTGATGGCCTGGCCGTTGAACCAGCCAACGAAGCTGCCGGTGGCGAGCGCGGCTGCAATGCCGGCCGCGATTTCGGCCGTCGTCCCGGCGTGGACGGTGATCAGCGCCCGCATCACGAGCGCACCGACCATGCCCGAGAAACCGAGGATCGCGCCCACCGAGAGATCGATCCCGCCGGTGATGATGACGAAGGTCTCGCCAAGCCCGAGCAGGAGATATTCGACGGCGAACTGCGAGGTGGCGAGCCAGTTCGCCCGGCTGAAGAAGCCGGGGCTCGCGATCCCGAAAAGGATGACGAGGGCGAGCAGGATCAGGAGGGTCCAGAGCGTGCTCGCCCGTGAGAGGAATGCGACCAGATGGCGGGTCGGCGGCGCGGCGGCGAAAGCCTCCGCTTCGGGCCTGCCGGCCGCTCCGGGTGCCTCGCTGCGCTCGAAGGGCGGGCTCATGCCGGCTCGCCTGCAGTGGTCGTCAGGGCGCCGGTGATGAGGGCGACGATGTCCTCGATCGTCATTGTCCGCGCTGCCCGGTCGGCGACCTTGCGGCCGCGGAAAAGGACGACGATGCGATCGCAAAGCGCATGGACCTGCGGCATGTTGTGGCTGACCAGAATGACAGGGATCCCCCGGGCGCGCACGCTTGCGATCAGCTCGCCCACTTTCGCCTGTTGGGCAACGCCGAGCGCGGCAGTGGGTTCGTCCATCAGAAGCAGGCGCGAGCCCCAGATCAGCCCCCGCGAAACGGCGACGGCCTGGCGCTGGCCGCCGGAAAGGGCGCGGCAGGGCGTGCGAACCGATCCCACGCGGATGGCGGTGCGGCCGAGCTCCTCTTCGGCACGGCGGCGCATGCCACGCTTGTCGAGCAGGCCGAAGCGGCCGAGGAAGCCGGGGCGAACCCGTTCTCTGCCGAGAAAGATGTTGGCCCATATCGGAAGATCGAGCGCCAGCGCCAGATCCTGATAAACCGTCTCGATTCCGGCCATCCGGGCCTCGAGGGCGGAGGCGAAACGGACCTCGCGCCCGGCCATCCGGAGCCGCCCGGAAGAGGGGCGGAGCGCGCCGGCGATGATGTTGACGAGGGTGGATTTTCCAGCGCCATTGTCACCGACGAGTCCGATCACCTCACCCGGATTCACGGTCAGGCTCACATCGGTGAGGGCATGGATCGGGCCGAAGGATTTGGATATTCCGACGACCTCGAGCACCGGCGCTGCGGAATGCGCGCCCGTCCCGATCGCGGTTGCCTGGTCTGCCTGCCCCATCCTTCCCATCCTCCTGCGGCGGATCCTTCCGGCGAACCGCCTTCCGAGCCGAAAGCTCGGCTTTTGGTTATACACGGCTTATAGGGGCGTCAAACCGGCGGGGACGCGTGCTCCGGTGGGGGATGGAAATCGCAGGCCCGGTGTGATGCCGTCTCATTTCGACGGGAAAGGGAGGATCGGATGAGCCAGATGATGGGACGGATCGAAATCCTTGAGGATGCTCCCGCACTCGCGCGACATGTCGCCGGGTGGATGACGGAAGCGGCGGCAGCCGTGGCGGGAGATTTCCGCATCTGCCTATCCGGCGGCTCGACCCCGCGCCGACTTTACGAGACGCTGGCCTCCGGTGAATTCGTGACGAGATTTCCGTGGCAACGTGTCTCCTGGTATTGGGGAGATGAGCGTTTCGTCCCCTATGACCACCCGGAAAGCAACTATCGCATGGCGCGCGAAGCGATGCTCGCGCGGGCGCCGGTGCCGGCGGCAAATATTCACCCGATGCCCGTTGATGGTGCGCCGGATGACGCGGCGCGGCATTACGAGCATCGGCTGCAAGAAGGTTATGGCGCCACGGTGCTCGATCCGGCACGACCGCTGTTCGACATCATGCTGCTTGGGCTCGGCCCGGACGGGCATACGGCATCGCTGATTCCGGGCGAGCCGGTCCTGGATGAGCGAAAGCGATGGGTCGCTGCCGTGTCCCATGGAAGGCCCGAGATACGCATCACACTCACCTATCCGCCGATCGAGAGCAGCCGGCAGATCGCCTTCCTGGTCACAGGAGAGGAGAAGGCAACGATCCTGAGCGAGATTCATGCGGGTGGGAGCATCGTTCCCGCGGCGCGGCTGAGGCCCGTGGGTGAACTCATCTGGTTCGTCGATCGTGCCGCCGCAGCAAAACTTCCGCAAAGCGCGCACGATAGGGCTTAAAGCATGATGACCGGAGGTGGGAACACCGGAGGTCTGAATCACGCGGGAGAACAAAGACCGAGAGCGAGGTGGGTGAGTGCCGGCGAACGCATCCCGTTTTAGACCCTGCAAGAAGTGTCGTCCTGGCGGACGGAGGCAGGCGGCTGGACAAGGAGAGGGGAGGGTCGTTATGTTTGTTCGAACATAACGTTTGTTTGAACATAACGAATGCCAGAAGGAGGGAGATCCCGATGGACATAGCCACCTCTCAGGGCCGTCTGAGCCAGACCGCTCGCACCTTCATCTCGCGCCGCCACAAGCTCCTGATCGATGGGAAATGGGTCGATGCGCGCTCCGGGCGCAGCTTTGCCGTCTTCGATCCCTCCAACGGCCAGCAGATCGCGGAGGTTGCCGAAGGCGGTGCGGCGGATGTCGATGTGGCGGTGGCGGCCGCCCGCCGCGCCTTCGAGGAAGGGCCCTGGGCGAAGATGACGCCGGTCGAGCGTGGGAAGCTCGTCTGGAAGCTCGGCGATGTCCTTGAAGCGCATGCCGATGAGCTTGCCGAGATCGAATCGCTCGACAACGGCAAGCCGATCCGTGATGCGCGTGCCGTCGATCTGCCCTTCGGCTGCGAGCTGCTGCGCTATATGGGCGGCTGGTCCACCAAGATCACCGGCCAGAGCATTCCGATCTCCGCCCCAGGTGATTGGCACGCCTACTCGTTGCGCGAGCCGGTCGGTGTCGTCGGCCAGATCATTCCCTGGAACTTCCCGCTTCTGATGGCGGTTTGGAAGATCGCGCCGGCACTCGCCGCCGGCTGCACGATCGTGCTCAAACCGGCTGAGCAGACCCCGCTCTCCGCGATCCGCCTGGGCGAGCTGATACTCGAGGCGGGCTTCCCGGCGGGTGTGGTCAACATCATCACCGGCGACGGCACCGCCGGTGCGGCCATCGCCGCGCATCCGGATGTGGACAAGGTCGCCTTCACCGGCTCGACCGAGGTCGGCAGGCTGATCGTTCAGGCAGCCGCCGGCAATCTCAAGAAAGTCTCGCTCGAGCTCGGCGGCAAGTCGCCGGCCATTGTCTTCCCCGATGCCGATCTTTCGGTTGCGATCCCCGGCACCGCCTCCGGCATCTTCTTCAATATGGGTCAGTGCTGCACGGCCGGCTCTCGTCTCTTCGTGCATGAGCGCGTGTTCGACAAGGTGATGAGCGGACTGACCGAGGAAGCGGCGAAGATCAAGATCGGGCCCGGCCTCGATCCCGCGACGAATATGGGGCCGCTCGTTTCCGATGAGCAGTTCAAGCGCGTGACGGGCTATCTCGAGAGCGGCCGGGCCCAAGGTGCGGAAGTGCTCGTCGGGGGCAAGCGGCACGGCAATGAGGGCTACTTCGTCGAGCCCACCGTGCTGACCCGCACGACGCCTGAGATGAAGGTCGTGCGCGAGG
>JASHVY010000520.1 GCA_030044345.1 Acetobacteraceae bacterium
CCTGTATTAATCTGGTAAATGGTTGAGATAGTGTTGGTATTGGCTGACTGTGCAGTCATGTATTTGCGTGATTCATCTTGACACGACGCGAGTTGGCCTGATTCGGTTGGGACATGTATGTTGCGGTGATCCCAAACCACGGCTCGCCACCGGCGATCCTGCTGCGCGAGAGTTTCCGCGAGAACGGCAAGACGAAAAATCGCACGCTCGCCAACCTGGCCGGCTGAGCGGATCGAACTGCTGCGTGCGGTGTTGCGTGACGGGCGGCTGCTGCCTGCCGCGGCCGCGATGCGGATTGTCCGTGCGCGACTGCATGGCCACGTGCTCGCGGCGCTGGGGGCCGCGCGGCGCATCGAACTCGACGCGCTGCTGCCGCGTCGTGCGCCGCAGCGTCGGCGTGATCTGGCGCTGGCGCTGATCGTCGCCCGGGCGCTCGACCCGGCGGCGAAGCTGGCCACCGCGAGCCATTCCTTAGGCCGAACTTTGTCCAGCGCCGATCCGGGCCTGAGCGGTGTTTCGATTCACGGAAGGAGCGCCAAATCCGATTCAAGGTCCTCTGGGTGCAATGCAAGGGCCTTCCATTCTACTTACTTTCACGTCTCGGTCGATTTCTTATCGAATTCATCGTGTAAGGTTGGAGGAGGGGCAACACTACAGCAGCGAAAGCGATCAGGACACCAGAGAGTCCAACCAACGGGCGAAAATCGCCGCTCCAGCCGAGCGGAAGGAAGACAGTCCAAATCGCGAGCAGGAACGCGACGGAGGCAGCGAGCGCAAGCACTGTCCCGAGCCGCCCCAGCATCGCGCCGAGCACGCCCGGCCCAGGCCCGCTCCCCTGTGCTCGTTCGCCGAGCGCAGAAAGCTCGAGCACGGAAAGTACCATTGCCCCCATGAGGAGTGAGGCGGGCAATGCGCTGCCCGGCGGAACCACGAGCAGCGCGATCGCGAAAACGAGGAGTCCGAACATGGCGCCCGCAGTGGCGAGCCCGAGCGAGGGCAGCAGGACTCCGCCTGCTGCCGTTAACGTGGCCGCAATCCCCGCCAATCCGATATGCCATTCGGGCCATAGCGCGAATGGAAGGCCGCCGAGCAACGAAGCGGCAATGAGTCCGAGTGCTTGCCTCACAGTGCTCTCCGCAACCGGTGTCGAGATTCAGCGAACAGGCGGCCTATCGTGGCATCGAGCGAGGCATCGACCCTCCAGTTCACCGCTCGTACCCCCGCTCGGCGTAGCGCGCGGAGGCGTTCCTCGCGCTCGAGTTGCCAGAGCCGGTGCACGATGGAAGAAAGCCGATGCGGCCGCACCACCCAAGGGGTGAGCGCGTCCGTCTCGAGCGCCAGCACCACCACGTCCTGGCCACGTTGAGCGAGCCGAATCACCGCTCGGTCAAAGCGTTGGTCGATGAGCGGTGTGAGCGTGAGGACGAGCGCTTTTCGCGAGAGGATCTGTTCGGGAAGGGCGGCGAGATCCTGGGCGAACTCGGTCTGGACCGGCGCTGCCCTCGCAAGCGCCTCAAGGATGCGCCGGTACTGGCGCTCGCCACTCCCTGCGCCGAGGACCCGCGCGATCCCCCCATATT
This sequence comes from Acetobacteraceae bacterium, assembly GCA_030044345.1. Taxonomy (GTDB): domain Bacteria; phylum Pseudomonadota; class Alphaproteobacteria; order Acetobacterales; family Acetobacteraceae; genus JAKAWQ01. Next base: position 1,581 of record JASHVY010000520.1, read on the forward strand.
CGAGCAGGCCGACCCGATCGTGCTGGCGGAGATAGGCGGCAGCAAGCCCTGCTGCGGCACGCAGGACATGATCGAGGCTCGCATTCGGGCGTGCCCCGATCACCGCAAAGCTGTCAATGAGCAACACAATCTCCGCCTGCCGGTCGGTATGGAACCGGTTGGCGTGCAGAACCTGCCGCCGCGACGAAACGGCCCAGTTAATCGCCCTGAGCCGATCCCCGGGCACGAAAGGTCGAACCTCCGCGAAGGTCACACCTTCACCAGCCGCACGCGCCTCGTGCCCACCAAACAAAGTCATCGTGTGAAGCGGTTGCGGCAGGCAGCTTACTGACAGGGCTTGCGGGAGCACCATGACCGCCTGTTGCGGCTTCGCAATCCATTCGGTCTCCCAGAGTCCGCTCCGATCGCAAAGGTGTAGTACTACGCGATCGAAATGGAGGATCCCTGCAGCTTCGCACTGTCCGCGGCAACGCCATGCCAGTGTCCCATCTGCTTCGGCCCCGAGCTCGGGCGACCGCCTCATGCCAGTCGGGCGAAAAAGTGGAGGAAGTGCGGGAATGATCCCTGCGCTGCCGTTCATCCCCGGTATCTTCACATTGACTGATATCTCGAGTTGGGCGCCTTCGAACACCGTCTCGGCATCCGTCGAGAAATCAATCAGCGGGACCTCGAGCCGGCCGCGGATTCCGCCGCGAACCAAGCCGATGAGCAAGGGCAGCGCGAGCGCCAACAGCTCGGGCCGGCCGAAAGCGAGGCCGAGCACCAACGCAAGGCCGGCAGTTGCGAGCAGCGCCCGTGTGAGGTTCGTCGGGAAGAGGTTCATCGCACCTCAGCCGCCGGTGCCTGGACCCGCGACAGCACGCTTTCCACCACCTGCGCGGCGTTGATTCGCCCTCCCCAGTTCTCAGGCTTGAGCACGAGTCGGTGTGCGAGCACCGGCACTGCAACCCGCTTCACATCGTCCGGGATGACAAATGAGCGCCCCTCGATTCCGGCCACAGCGCGTGCCATCGCCATCAGTGCCAAGCTCGCCCGTGGTGAAGCGCCAAGCGCGAGACGCTGATCCTCACGTGTTGCACGTACCAGCTGCACGATGTAGTTCTCGATCGATGGATCGACGAAGACATCCTCCAGCGCCACCTGCATCAACAGGAACTCGGCCGGGTTGAGGATTTGCAC
>JASHVY010000521.1 GCA_030044345.1 Acetobacteraceae bacterium
CGACCTTGGTGGAGAGCACGTAGCTGTCGCGGGGTTTGCTGCGCAGCACCGCACCGAAGCGATGCTCGGACAGCCCGTGGCCATAAAATGGCGAAGTGTCGAACAGGGTCGTCCCCGCTGCATAGGCGCTCTCAACGGTTGCCAGTGCAGAAGCGGGGTCGAGGCGCTCATACATGTCGCCCAGAATCCCACCTCCGCAGCCGAGGATCGTCACCTCAACACCACTCTTGCCCAGTTTCCGGAGGGCTGTCGGTTTCATCGCATATTCCCCGCAAGATTTGGATTCTTCTCCTGGCCAGCCCGCTGCCGTGCACACGCACGATCGGCGGCATCCTTCAACGGGGCGCCCTGCGCGAGCAGCGCAGAGCGCTCCGTCGCCCGACCTATTGCTCTAATCGGGCTGGCTTCGGCGCAATATCAACGCCGTTGAGGCGCGCGATATGCGTGGCCAGCATCGGCACATATTCCTCGGCAGCCCCGGCCGCCACCGCCAGCGCGAACGAGTTCTTGATGGCATTGCCGAGCGGATTGGCGAGTGCGACCGCATCGGCCATCGCCTCGAGATAGCCCACGTCCTTGAAGCCGTTGGCGATGGTAAACCGATGCGCCTCGCGGTTACCCTCGAGCGTCCAGCGCATGAAGGTCTGATAGAATCCCGAATCCATGCGCGAGCCGGAAATGACGTTGTCGAACCGCTGTGGCGTGATGCCGACCTTGGCGGCGAGCGTCAGCGCCTCTGAAAAAAGCGCCGCATAGCCCATGGCGATGAAGTTCTGCAGCAGCTTCATCCGATGCCCGTCGCCGGTGCCGCCGATATGGACGATCTTGCCGGCCCAGGTTTCGAGCACCGGCCTGAGCCGTTCGAATGCGGCATCGCTCGCGCCGACCATCGTGTCCAGCTTGCCTTCCCAGGCCTCCTTCGGCGTCCGGCCTAGCGGCGCGTCGACGTAGGCGATGCCCCGCGCCCCGAGCTCCTCGGTCAGAGCAATTGTAGAATTCGGATTGGAAGTCGAGCAGTCGACCAGGATCGAGCCCGCAGCCAAGCCTGCCGCCACCCCGTCCGCACCGCGGACCAGCGCCTCCACTTCCTTCGAGCCTGTGACGCAGATGAAGACGATTGAGGCGTTCTCCCCCACCTCGCGCGCCGACTTCGCTTCCTTTGCCCCGCGCCCGACCAGATCCTGCACCGGCTCACGCCGGCGGTGCCCAAGTATCGTCAGCGGATAGCCAGCCTCGACGATATTCTTGGCCATGCCATGCCCCATCATGCCGACGCCGATGAAGCCGATGCGCTCGCTGGCCGGCGGTGCGCGTTCTTCCCCCATTTCGTCCTCCGTAAATCGCCGGCCCCGGTCGTCGGCTGACGACTCACCCGAGCCGGTGGCACTCCGCTACCCAAATCTCCCTTCGAGACACAGGCTCGCCCGGCTCTGACGGAACCAGATCCGGGCGAGGTGCGGGAGATCGAACAAACTATTTGTGGCTATTGATATAGGAATCCACGTTGTCCTTGGTGACCACGGTCACGCCGGTATTGATGTCGCCCTTCGGCGGCTGGCCATTGATTTGACCCACGAGATTCTGGACCACCAGGGTGCACTCGAGATTCGGCCGCTGGATCACCGTACTCTGGATCATGCCGTTCTTGATCCCGTGCAGTGTGTCCTCATCGGCGTCGAATGCCAACACCGTGATATTCGGCTGGCGCGCCTTGAACTCCTGCTCGCTGAGCACCTTGGCGATGGCCGGCCCCTCGACTTCGCCGACCCCGAACATGCCAGTGATATCGGGATGCGAGCGCAGCACCGCCTCGACGACTGGCACGGCAGTGGCCAGATTGTCATGGCCGGCTTCAAGCGCCACGACCTTAATATCGGGATATTTTGCGAGCGCCTCCTTGAAACCGGCGATGCGTGCGTTGTGGTCGACGGCGCCCAACTCACCGGTGATGATGGCGATATTGCCCTTGCCGTTGAGCGCCTTGCCCATATTTTCGCCGACGATCTTGCCGGCCTCGAAATTGTTAGTGCCGATGAACATGCTGCGCCCGCTGTCGGGCGAGTCCGAATCGAACGTGATGAGCTTGCCGCCGCCCGCGACGAACTGCTTGAGGACGTGCTCTACCGATCTCGGCTCATCCACCGAAATACCGATGCCGTCGACCTCGCGCGACATCAACTGCTCGATCACCGTAACCTGCGACGAGCCCTGCGTATTGGCCGGCACGACCCACACATACTTGACGCCGAGCTTGGCTGCTTCGGCCGCACCGCCCTTGTTGCAATCGTCGAACCAGGGAATTGGCCCTTTGGGAATAAGCCCGATCGTGATGTTCTTCGCGTCCTTGGCCTGGGCTGGCACGAGGGCCATCGACCCAGCCATCACCAAAAGACTCATCGCCATCAATAGATGTTTCACTAGATGTTTCACTGGACCTCTCCTCCTCCGCCTGTTTCATGGCAGAAAGTGCTTGCTTCATGGCAGAAAATGCAGTCTTATACTTCGAGTCGCCGTACGTTGTTTCGGCCGGAACAGCACAGGCATCGACCGTCCAGAGTCGACGAACGACTCCCTCCGGCCGTCGGTTGACTACCGGGACATCTCATCACAAGCGTTTTTTCTTTATGCTAGCGCTGTCATTTAGATACCAAACTTTCACCTCACCAAGACGTTATCTTTCAGGCCACCGGCGTCAGCAGGGCACCTCCGTTGAAATGGGCATCGAGATTATCGCACATGAGACGCCCCATGGCCTGCCGCGTTTCGACGGTAGCACTCGCATGATGGGGTTGCAGAACGACGTTGTCGAGTGCCCTGAAGCGGGGATCTATGTTCGGCTCGTTCCAATAAACATCGAGTCCGGCGCCCGCGATGCGGCTGCATTCGAGAGCTGTCAGCAGCGCCAGCTCGTCCACCGCGGAACCGCGCGAGATGTTGACCAGGTAGCCATTTGGGCCGAGGGCCTCGAGCACCGAGGCATCGATCATCCGCGCCGTGGTCGGGCCGCCAGCGACCGTGACGATGAGCATGTCCGCCCACCCGGCGAGCTCGTGCAGGCTGTCGAACCGACTGTGCGGCGATTTCTCGTCGCTCGCGATGTCGAAATAGCCGATTTCGCAATCGAACGCCGCCGCCCGGCGCGCCACGGCCTTGCCGACGCGCCCATAACCGACGACGCCGACCCTGCTGCCATAAAAGCGCTTGACCAGCGGAAAGGCCGCGTCAGGCCACCTGCCCGACCGCACATGCGCGTGCCCACGCAGCAGTTGCCGGGTGACGGCAAGCGCCAGTCCAATGCCCATATCGGCCACGTCCTCGGTCAGGACATCGGGTGTATTGGTGACGCGGATCCCGCGCGCCCGCGCCGCATCGAGGTCGATCGCATCGAACCCGACACCATAGCAGGCGATAATCTCCAGATTCGGCAGTGACGCGATCACGGACCGGTCGGCGCCGATATCGCCACGCGTCACCAGCGCGCGGACGGCCGCCCTCTGATCGCCCGGCGGGCGATCGGAATTGCTCAGCGAGCTCAGCTCATAAGAATCCGCTAGCCGGCGCAGCGTCGATTCGTCGAACGAACACAGCAGGCCGACAACCGGCCGCTCGGTCGAAAACCCGCTGCCTGTCATTGACCTCCGCCCTCCAGAGACTAAATGTTAGCGCTAGCATTCGCAGTTTGGGGCGCTGCGGCCGAGCTGTCAAACCATCCTTCCTCTTCCGAAAAAAAGAGAATCGAGTTTTCGCGGCAAGGCGCGGTTGGATAATCGCGCATGGCAGGCGGGCTTTACCTGACCAAGGCAGCGGGCGACGAAAATCGGCAGGCACTCGCATGGCAACGATCGTTTACCTTTTCAGAAACGAATTCGGTCCCGGCGCTATCGCCTCCCTGTCTGACGCGCTGATGGCGTTCGGCATGAAGCGGCCACTGCTGATCAGCAACCGAGGCGTGGCGGCAGCGGACCTCGTCGGCTGGATCGCCGCCCCGCTACTCCCCAGCACGGCGCACTTTCTCGAGGTGCTCTCCAATCCTACTGAAACGGCGGTATCGAAGCCTTGAAGGCCACCGTGACACCCGGGCCGACGCCGGTGAAGAGCGAGGCGGCGCTGCGTGTGGCCGTGCCGTTGCTGGCAGAAGCTGTGGCCGACCGGCACAACTGGACAATTCCCCGGTTGCACGCCGAAATCGAAACGCGGGCGGGCGGGCGCATCAGCCGCTCGCATTTGTCCAAGGCCCTGCGCAAAAAAAGTTTCGCAGGCGGCGTCCACGGCAGACGCTGAAGGGGTGCCAGCTTGCCGCCGAGGTCGAACGGATTGGTCTGCGTCTGCAACTGAGCAAACAGCTGGCCGAAGCTGGCGACATCGTTCTGCTTTACGGCGACGAGAGCGAGGCGCTGACGCATCCTTGCCTCGCCCAAGTCTGGGCCCAAGTCTGGGCCCGGGTCTGGGCGAAGGCCGGATACGCGCCGGCTCATCGTGCATACCAGTCCGACCAGGCGCAGCAGCGACTTCGTCACCCATCTCGAACAACTGGACCCGCTCTATGGCCCCAAGCCCGGACAGCCCGCCAAGCCGGTGGTCCTGGTCGAGGACAATGGTCCAATCCACACCAGCAAACTGTCCCTGGCAGTGCTCGCCGCTCGCGCCATTGGCTCACCGTCGCGTGGCTCTCCAAATATACTCCCGAATTCAATGACATCGAAGATATCTGGCGAGACCTCGAGGCGCATCATCTCGCCCGTCGGACCTTCGCCGATCCCACCCAGCTCGAGTGGGCCATCCACCAAGCCGTGAGGGCGCTCAACCAAGAGCGTATGCCGAACGGCCGGCGGCGGAGAATGCCGGACAGGCGATGGCGATGGGGCCCCGACGAGATCGAGCAGGGCCCCCGCGACCGGCACGATATTGGCCTCATCCGTCGAATCGAAGGTCGAGCAGTATTTGAGAACGAGCTGCTCGGCGCCCGTCTAGATGTGGAGCCTTGGCCGAAGAAACCGAATCGGCAACTGGCGCGGTGTGAGACTTCAGCGCGACCACCGCGGCCTTGGCCCCATCGAAATCGGCGTCCGCATCCGGCACGCCGAATATACTACTTGGTGTCCATTCCATTGCGCGCCACCATCAGCACCAGATCGGTCGTGCCGGTTAAATCGTCGGCTACAGCACCAAGGAGCACTCGGTCTTCCTGTCAGCGTTACGCGGTCGCACCGACTACGATCTCGTAGCCGGTGTCGATAACCGTTGGCAATTTCGGCCGCTCTCTCTGTTCCAGCAGCTTTTCCACCGCGAGCTTGCCGATCAGGAACCTGTTGGATCGCACCGTGGACAACGGCATCGGCAGCGCCTGGCCGATATCGAGGCCGTTGAACCCGAAAATCGCCAGATCCTGCTTGAGGCGAATGCCGGCGCCCATGCAATGAAACATCCCGCCCGTCGCCATGTCGTCGTTCGAGAACACCACGACATCGAGGCCGCGCGTGCGCGCCAGCAGTTTGCGCAGCATTTCTCTGCCAACCTGGGTGGAACTCGGACCATCAAATCGCTCCTCGTCGAGCAGCGTCAGCCCCGCTTCGTCCAGCGCCAGCATCAGGCCGTCGTAACGCAATCTGGCGCGGTAGTCGGCGTCCCAGTCATGGCCGACATAGCCGAAGCGCCGATAGCCGAGCTCGACGAGATAGCGTCCCATGTCGAAGCCTGCCCTCCGGTGCGACAGACCCACGGCCACGTCGATCGGCGCCGAGTCGATCTCCATCACCTCGGCAATACGCGCATTGCACCGTTCGAGCATGGTCCGCGCCAATTTGGTATGCCGCAGTCCGGTAACCACGATCGCCTCCAGCTGCCAGGCCAGCAGCGAGGAAACCAGCCTCTCCTCGTGCGCCATGCCGTAGTCGCTGACGGCCACCACCGCCTCGAAGCCGGTTCCATCCAGGGCGGCATGGACGCCTCGCAGAACCTCCGGGAACACGATGTTCGACAAGGACGGGATGATGACGCCCACCAGCCTGGAGCCGGACGATGCAAGGCCGCCCGCCAGTCGATTCGGGACGTAGCCTGTGCGACGCACGGCCGCGAGCACGCGCTGCCGCGTTTCTTCGGCCACCGGCCCCTTGTCGCGCAAGATGCGCGAAACCGTTATCTGGCTGACACCTGCCGCCTGGGCGACGTCCGTCAGCGTTACGCTCCCTCGCCGACCAGACCTCTTCTTCTCCATCGTCCCGCATCGTCTCCATTCGCCCCACTTCTTAAGTGGAAATCGCCACTTAAGGAAACTCTGAAAAAGTGACGAACCTACGCTTTTGGCTATGACTATGCGATCGCCCACCCCTCTCGGGGGGATCGACCATGATTGCTGGCGTGTGAGGAATGAGAGGAGCGGACCGATGGATATCGTGATGATTGGGATCGACCTGGGCAAGAACCTTTGCAGTGTGGCCGGCATGGATACGGAGGGCCGGATTGTCTTGCGCCGACGTATGAGGCGGAAGACGGTGGCCGAGTTTGTGCGCCGATGGCGTCCTGCGTGGTGGCGATGGAAGCTTGCTGCGGCACGCATCACGTCGGGCGGCAGCCGGTGGCGGCAGACCATGAAGTGAGGCTGATGTCGCCGGAGTATATGCGGCCTTATGTCAAAGCACAGAAGAACGGGTCTGTTTCACTTTCGGGACAGGATTTAGAGAGCTCTGACCTCATCGAACATGGCCCGGCGGGCAGCGCGGCGACGGCGCCTCAGCCGTTCCCGCTCCACGGTCTCTGAGCATCGATCTATCGATCGGCGGCTGCTCCTGCGTGTCCCGGCCATCCCCTACCCCGACAGGAGATTCCCGGATGGGCGCCTCGAACCCACCGAGCTGCCGCGCAATGGTCTCCCTCAAGCTTTTCAGTCAGCAGGTGGAAGCGATCAGCGACCTGCCGCGCTCGTGGCGCACCCTGATGGGCCGCGTCCGCATAAAGGCCATCGCGATCGCGGTTGATAATCTCGATTTCAGGATGTTGCTTGAACCAATCTGCCATTCTGTCTGCCGCACAATCTGCTGGCAGATCCACTACACGGCGGCCACTTGCACCCGGATCGTAACTGGCATCCCCTGAGCGGACAGATCGCCAAGCGTCCGTGGGTAAACGCTATGACGCGAACTCGATTGCACGCCACAAAGCGGACAGCAAGCGCGATTCTTCTCGCTCCACGGCCGTGACGTTCAGCTATGGCTCAAGTGACCAACTGGCCAGCGCTTCCATCATGTCAGGGCCTCCCTTCCCCCGACCGCGGCGATGCCACCAAGATCATCTTGCACCGAAAGTGAATCAGATCCCTCCAAGAAGCAACCTGACAGTCGCTGGCCAGGATGGTCGATGCGGTGCTTTGCCGGACGTGACGGTCTTGCAAGCAGATCCCATTCGGATTTGGCGGTCACGCGTAGTTGTTGTACATCGTCTTCTTGCGCAGGTACCCTTCAACACCATGCTGACCGTCTTCACCACCAAGGCCGCTCTTGCGGTAGCCGGTATGGAATCCATGCGGGCTTTCACCGGCCGGCCGGTTGACATAGATCTCACCGAATGAAAGCTCATTCACGCAACGCATGATACGTCGATTGTCGCGCGTAAACACGTACGCGGAAAGGCCGTACTCAGATGCATTCGCGTACGCAAGGGCTTGGTCGAAATCCTCCACTGCCATCGCAGCTATTACCGGCCCAAAGGTCTCTTCCTTCATGATCGCCAGATCGTTCGACTTCACTGAAAAGACCGTTGGGAAAAACCAATGGCCACGTTCGAAAATCGGAGTCCTCGGTTTTGTGTCGAGAATCTGCTCCGCGTTCTGTTCGAGAGCACGCGTAGTAATCTGTTGCAGTTTGCTGACTTCGACGGCACTAATGCGAGGACCGATGTTGCTGCCCGCCTGTGTCGGGTCGCCAACCTTCAGCACCTTCACTTTTGTAACAAACTTGTCAAGAAATTCGTTATGAATACGCGCGTGAAGATACATCCGATCATTGCATGTACAGACTGACCCGCCAGCGAAGAATTTCGAAGCAATAGCGGCGTCCACTGCCTTGTCAATATCGGCATCTTCCATCACAAGAAAAGGTGCCTTGCCGCCAAGTTCGAGTCGGATAGGTTTGAGCCTTTCGGCACCCAGTGTGTAGATCTCACCACCAGCCCGCACACTGCCCGTCATCGAGATCAGGTCGGTATCCTTGTGCGAGACCAGATGAGCACCAACGGTACGGCCATCGCCGGTGATCACATTGATCACGCCAGTTGGGAAACCTGCACGCCGGCACAGTTCGGCTAGCATAAGTGTTGTCAGCGGCGTCAACTCGTGCGGCTTGATGACGACAGCATTGCCGGTAACCAACGCCGGGCCGGCTTTGCGGGCGAACAGCGCCGCCGGAAAATTCCATGCTGTGATGCCAGAGACAACACCGAATGGCACACGCTGAATCCAGATCTGCTCGGAGCGTCCTTCGCCAGGCAGGATCTCGCCCTGTAGCCGTCTTGCACTCTCTGCTGCGTAGCGCAGCAAAAGCCCGCAGAAGGCGACGTCGATGCGCGACTCAGAAAGCAACTTGCCACCCTCGGCGGTCAGCGTCTGCGCTAGGACCTCGGCATTCTCATCTACGAGCGCAGCCAATTTGCTGATCGGGACGGCTCGTTCCATAGGCGTCAGTGCGGCCCAGGTCGATTGCGCCCTCTTCGCGGCTGCAACGGCACGATCTCCGTCCTCAGCCGTGCCTGCTGCCACCACGTCGACCAACGTCTCGTCCATGGGATTAAGGATTTCACGGCGGTCAGGGCCGGCTGAATCCACCCAAGTGTTGTTGACGAATATCTGGCCCGGACGGATGCCAAAACCACGCAAAGGATGTGTCGTCATCGCAGCAAGTCCTCCTCTGTGTTGTTATACGAGCCGCGTTATCATAGGCGATAGCGAGCGATATCAGTACTTCCTAAATTACGGCAAAGCTCAACCGACACTACGATGGTGGAGACCGACCGAGAATAAGATCTGACGCCTTCTCCGCAATCATAATCGTGGGTGCATTGGTATTCCCTGTCACAAGTCGGGGCATAACCGACGCATCGGCGACACGCAGCCCATCGATTCCATGAACGCGAAGACGATTATCGACAACCGCCATGGAGTCGGAACCCATTTTGCATGTACCGACGGGATGATAAATGGTTTCGCTTGTCCGACGAATATATGCATCAATTTCAACATTACTCTTGACTGTAGACCCTGGACCATACTCTTCGCCGCGGTATGGATCGAACGCGCGCTGCGCCAAGATATCCCTACCGATCTTTACACCTTCCCGCATAATTCGGACATCTTCGGGCGCCTCCAAATAATTCGGCTGGATCATGGGGTGTTTTCGTGGATCACTCGAACGTATCAGAATTGTGCCCCGACTTTCCGGTCTCGCGATATTGAAGTACGCCATAAATCCATGATCATTGATGATCTTGCGGCCATGGTCGTTATAGATCAACAGAACAAAAAAGTATTGCAGGTCCGGGGCAACGATCTCAGATTGAGACTTAATGAATGCCATCGCTTCCAATCCATGCGAGGTTGCAGGACCGGATCTCGTCAGCATATATTGAATAAAAGCCTTTGTTGCGCCAATTGGCTTTACATGCTTGAGGAATGAGATTGGCTGAGTACATCTCTGCTTTACCCCCGCCGCAAGGTGATCTTGCAGGTTTCTGCCGACCCCTTTCAGCTCATGGACAACCTTGACCCCCACAGAATGCAGATAGGTAGCGTCTCCTATTCCTGAAAGTTGTAGAAGCTGGGGGGAATTGATCGCCCCGGCTGTCAGAATCACTTCTCGGTCTACTCTTATTATCGAAGCTCGGCCTCCCTTAATATATTCAATGCCTACGGCCCGCCTGCCCTTCATTAGGATACGTGATGCCAGTGCCCTTGTGATCACCTGAAGATTGGGCCGGTTCATTACAGAGTGAAGGTAGCAGCGCGCAGCACTGGCGCGTCGATTGTTAGCGATGGTGCTATCGACGGGGCCAAATCCTTCTTGATGCGGCCCATTAAAGTCATTCGTTTCAGGATAGCCAGCCTGCCTTCCAGCCGCGAACCATGCCTTTGTCAGAGGATGAGAAATCTCGGGCAAGCGCGTTGTCAAAAGGGGGCCATCGCCACCGTGGTAATCGTCGGCACCGGCTTCGCGGCCTTCAGCGTGCTTGAAATAGGGAAGACAGTCTTCGAATGACCAGCCTAGATTACCCAATTGTCCCCACATATCGTAGTCGGACGCGCGCCCCCGGATGTAGACCATTCCGTTGATCGAGCTTGATCCTCCCAACACTTTGCCACGGGGCCAAAACAGCACACGCTGGTCCATGTGAGGTTGTGGTTCAGTATGGTAATGCCAGTCGACAGCGCCAGACTTCATGAGCGCCAGATAGCCCGCAGGCATATGAATAAATGGATTGACATCCTTGCCCCCGGCTTCGATCAATGCGACTTTGATCGCGGGATCTGCTGAAAGCCTATTGGCTAGGACGCATCCGGCCGATCCAGCACCCACAATGACATAATCGGCCATGGTTTCCTCCGCGCGCAGGTGCTCCGATACTTCGGAGGCCACATGAGCACTTCTGATCTCATACTATTTGGTGCCGACAAACGCCCGCAACCCACTAATGAGAGAGCGGTGGAAAATTAACGCCAGCAGGATTGTTGGCAGAGAGAGTACAAGACCCGCTGCGGCCATGTGACCGTACTCAGGATTCATCCCGGTGGCCAGAAAGCCAGCGACTTGCACGGGGAATGTAATCCGAGAGGATGTCACTACGAAAGCGATGAAAAATTCATTCCAGGTCAGAATGGTCACGAGTAACGCGGCCGCTGCCACGCTTGAACGCGTCGCAGGCAGTACGACGTACCAGAACGCCCCCCAGCGCGAGCAGCCGTCGATTCGCGCAGCCTCCTCTGAGTCTTCGGGCAGAGAGCGCAAATAGGCAAGCATAATCCAGCAAGTAAGTGGCAAATTGACTGCAATATAAAGCAGGATGAGACCGATTTCGGTGTTTAGAAGATGGACTCTCAGGAGCAAGAAATAATATGGCATGATAAGTGCCGCTGGCGGCATCATACGAGTGGAGATAATCCAAAACTCCAGTTGACGATTCATCTTCTGGCGGAAGCGAGAGAGTGCATAGGCCATCGGTGGGCCGAGCAGAACCGCGAATCCGACTGAGATTGCAACCACCGTTACACTTCGCCAGAGCGCTGAGCGGTCCAGATTCTTGAAGATCCAGACGACATTTTCCATAGTTGGGGGTTGCGGCAGCCAGACGGGCTCGTAGGATTGAATCTGCGCTTTGTATTTGAAGGCTGTATTGACCAGCCAATAGAGCGGGCCGATCCAGATAAGCAGCATGAGAGACAGGGCGATCCGACCGAATAGTCGGCTGCGCCGCGCCTGCCGGCGAAATCGGCGGCCAGTCTCTGCGTTTGTTAGCGATAGATCCGCGTGTCCCATTTCGTCACGTTCAGCCATAGAGTTGCGCTAACGATCCCGAGAACGAGCGTGATCACGCCCGCCGCGGCGGCCAAAGAAACTTGACCTGATTCAGCAATACCGACTTTGTAGATGTATAGAGAAAGGTCGACGGTCGCGTTGCCGGGTCCACCATTGGT
>JASHVY010000522.1 GCA_030044345.1 Acetobacteraceae bacterium
AAGCCCCGTGCCGAACCCGTTGAACACGGTCATGATGCCCGCGGCATTCACGTTGTTCGTATCGCTGTTCGGATCGAAGGCGCTCGAATACATGCTGATGTCCGGACCAACGATGCCCTGGATCTGCACGTTGCTCGGGCTGAACCAATACCCGTTGTTGATGTCCTGCGCCGCCGTCACGCCGGCTACCCACTGCGAGAACGGGCTGTCCGCATTCGCATTGAACAGCGTGTTGACCGCGATCCCCTGGTTGTTGATCGTGTTTCCGGTTGGAACGATCCCGGTATCGAAGAACAATTCCTACGGGAAGCACAGGATCACCCGCCCGCTCGACGTATCGAAACCGTTCCCCTCCGTCCCGCGATTCGCAATCGCCGTCGCGACGCTCGTGTTCGGCGCGGCATCGATGATCGCGACGGCTCTGATCTGATTCGCCAGGGTCGTGAGCGCGGAGGCGGTTTCCTCGTCCTGAGAAAAGCCTGGAGCGACGAGCAGCTTCGCGAACAGGCCCATCGTCTGAAACGTGGTCTGAAGGGCCTGCATGCCGGTAAAGGTGCCGTCGTTCACGGCGCCGATGATATCGGCGTCCTGCACCTTGCTCGGGTCGGCGAAGGAATAGCCGATGCTGAGGCTAGCGCCGTTCGCAATGGCCCCGCCGGCCTTCGGGAACACGAAGCCGTTGACGTAATCGACGGTGTAATCCGTATTCTCGATGAAGCCGTTGACACCCACATTGGTCCACGTCACGGTGCCATCCGTCGTGGTGCCGCCGACTTCCTGATTCCAGGTCGCGGGCTCGGCCGCGCCCGTCTCGCCCGCCGTGGTGGCCTTGAAGATGAAGCCGCCCGCATTGCCCGCACTCGGCTTGATCAGATTGTTGACGGTCTCCTGCGTGCTCGCCGTCCAGTTGGCGGGCTCGGTCGCCGGGGCAACCGTCACCGTGGTCTCAAGAGCGCCGCTGTTCGGGAGGCCAGGCCCGATCAGGCCCATCTGGCCGAGATTGATCACCTGCAAGCCGGTCGCCGGCAGATTGAAGATCGCCGGGGCCTTCGTGGTCTGATGGATCGCCGGGTTGAAGACGTTGACGACAATGATCGATCCGCCGCCCTGCGCCTGGATCGCCGAGAGCGCATAGGGGATGGTGTAGCCGCGCGTGAGCGGGCCGAACTGCGACGCGGCGCGGCTCGACCCCACCAGAACCGGCGTGTTCGGTCCCGGCGGCAGCACGGCCGCGTTGGCGGCCACAAGCCACTGCGGCGCGGTGCCGATCAGGCCGATGACAGCCGAGTTGACCACCGTAACCGGAACAGGGCCGGTCGAAACCTCGGTGATCTCGATCCCATGCAGGAAGTTCGCAGGCATGCGTTCTCATCGCCCGGCGTTGCCGCCGGCCGTTCCCTTGGCTTCTCAGCCGCTCAGTGTGTTGGATTGGTCGGCGCGCTGCCGCCGGTCGAAACCGCACTCACCACGTCAGCCCCGGCAAAGGCGATCTGCACCGTCGCATTCTGCGCGATGCCGCCGGTCGCAAGCGCCGTCACAACGCCCGTCGTGCCGTCGCAGGTCCAGTCTGCGAATTCCCGGAATATCCTGCGCCCATCGGCCGACGTGATCGCTCCCACCACAAGCGGCGTCGGCCCGGGCAGCGTGATCGTTCCGTTCGCGAAGGTGAATGCGCCTCCCCGCACCGGCCGCCCGCCCGCGCTCGCAACCGCAGCCGTATAGGCTTGCGCCTTCACCAGATTGGCGAGCGCGAGCTGCGGCTCTTGCTTGAGCTTCAGCGTCGGCACCTCAAGCCGCATGTCATAGAGCCACACACGGCCGGTGGGATCCTGCTCGCCGAACCGCTCTTCCACGAAATAGGCGTTGCGGCATCCGGGAACACGGAACCCACCCAAAGCCGCCTCAACCGCATCGATCAGCGCATAGACGCTCCCCGGCCCAGTCAGAGCCCACGCCGTCTGCCGTGCCTCCACATGCACATCGAAGCTGACGATCCGCTCCTGCACCATCGCGTCGGTGCTCATCGGCCTGCCGAACTTGCTGCCGTGGTAGGAGATCAGGACGAAGGCAATGGCCGCGCTCTTCCACCATGTATCGAGATCGAAATCGGGGAAGACATGGACCGGAATCGCAATCCCGGCGCCGGAGAAAAACCCGGTGAGCTGCGCCGCGATCGCGCTCTGAAGGGTCCCGATATCCTCGCCCGCCGGCGGGGAAATTTCCCGCCCGGCCCACGCCGTCGGGTCGAGCCAGACCGGCAGTGATCCATAGCTCATCGAGAGTGCGGCAGCGTTATCGCGAGAGCCATCACCTGTTCCGATTGCCGCTGCGCATAGGAACCCGGCGTCACCACCTGCCGCCCGAGAATCCACGCCTCAGCCACCAGTCCGCTCAGCGTGTTCTGCGCGGTCGGCCCGCATGCCGCCTGCACGGCATCCTCCACCGCATCGGCAAGCCCGTTGAGCACGCTCACATCGCTTTCGTCCGGAACCTCGCCCTGCAGCGAATAGATGAAGAGATCGGCGCGCAGCGTTACCTTGGCCGGCGCGAAGAGCCGGCTCCGGTCATAGTCTTCGCCT
>JASHVY010000523.1 GCA_030044345.1 Acetobacteraceae bacterium
GCAAGCTCGCCGTCGAGGCCGTCGATCGCGCGATGCGCGGGGAAGGCAGCCCAAGCCCGATCTATGAAGGTGAGGATTCGGTGATCGACTGGCTGCTCGACGGTCCGGACGCACGCTATCAGGTGCCCCTGCCCGCACCGGGCGAAGCGAAGAAAGGGATCCTGGAGAGCTTCACCAAGGAGCACAGCGCCGAGTACCAGGCTCAGGCGCTGATCGATCTCGCCTTTCGCATGCGCGAACGAATCCCCGACCTCGCGGAGGTGGAGCGCATCGTCATCCACACCAGCCACCACACCCATACCGTGATTGGCACCGGCGCCGGCGATCCCGAGAAGATGGACCCCAAGGCGAGCCGCGAGACGCTCGATCACTCCACCATGTACATCTTCGCCGTCGCACTCGAGGACGGTACCTGGCACCACCTGAAAAGCTACGCGCCGCGCCGCGCCGCGCGACCCTCGACGGTGGCGCTCTGGCACAAGATCGAGACACGCGAGGACCCGGAATGGACACGCCGCTACCATGCCGTCGATCCGAAGGAGAAAGCCTTCGGCGGCCGCGTCGAGGTGTTTCTCCGCGACGGACGGGCGATCGAGGATGAGATGGCGGTTGCCAATGCGCATCCCCTGGGTGCGCGGCCTTTCACCCGGGACGATTATATCCGCAAATTCCGGACCCTGACTGCGGGGATCATCACTGAAGCCGCGGCGGAGCGTTTTCTTGCCTCGGCGGAGGCGCTGCCGCGGCTTGAGGCCGGCCAGCTCGGCCAACTGAATATTGCCCTGCCGCCGGGCAAGCTTGCCGAGGGCAAGCCGGGACTCTTCTCTAAAGCGTGATGACCGAAGGTGGGATCACCGTAGGTCTGAATCACGCGGGAAAACAAAAGGCGAGAGCGGGATGGGGTGAGCGCGAGCGAACCCGTCCCGATCGAGGGCGTGATGACCGGAGGTGGGAACACTGGAGGTCTGAATCACGCGATAAGACAAACGGAGCGTGGTGACCGAAGGTGGGAACACCGTGGGTCTCGATCACGCGAGAAAACAACGACCGAGAGCGGAGCACGGACCGATGGACGAGCAACAAGAGGTGCACAAGGGCCTGGTCGGCGTCTATGCCGACACGACCGCGATCTCCAAGGTGATGCCGGAAACCAACAGCCTCACCTATCGCGGCTACGCGGTGCAGGATCTCGCGGAGAACTGCCGTTTCGAGGAGGTCGTCTATCTGCTTTGGAATGGGGAGCTGCCGAATCGCCGCCAGCTTGCCGCCTTCGAGAAGGAAGAGCGCGCCGAGCGGCGGATCACGCCCCGCCTGCGCACGGTGATCAGTACCTTTCCTCGCCGCGGCCACCCGATGGATGCGATCCGCACCGCGGTCTCCTTCCTGGGGCTCGAAGATCCGGAGACGGCCGACAATTCACCCGAGGCCACGCGGCGGAAAGCCTTGCGCCTGCTGGCAAAAATCCCGACCGCGATCGCCGCGCACCACCGGATCGGGCATCGGCTTCGGGTGCTCTCCCCGCGTGCCGACCGCACGTTCGCCGAGAATTTCTTTCATATGTGCTTCGGCAAGGTGCCGGCGCCGGAGGTGGTCAAGGCGTTCGACGTCTCGCTCATCCTCTATGCCGAGCACAGCTTCAACGCCTCCACCTTCACCGCCCGCACCGTTGCTTCCACTGAGGCGGACATCCATGCCGCCGTCACAGCCGCTATCGCCGCGCTCAAGGGCCCGCTGCACGGCGGGGCCAACGAGGCGGTGATGCACATGCTTCAGGAGATCGGCTCGCCCGAGCGGGCACATGGCTGGATCAATGATCGCCTCGAGCATCGCGCACTGGTGATGGGCTTCGGCCATCGCGTCTATAAGAGCGGCGATTCACGGGTCCCGACGATGACCAAATATGCCGAGAAGATGGCTGCGGTGGTCGGCGACACCCGCTGGATGGAGATCAGCCGGATCCTTGCCGCCGAGATGCTGGAGCAGAAAAACATCCATCCCAACCTCGATTTTCCTGCCGGTCCCGCCTACCACCTGATGGGATTCGAGATCCCGATGTTCACCCCGATCTTCGTCGCCGCGCGCCTCTCCGGATGGGCTGCGCACATCTTCGAGCAGGCTGCCGACAACCGGCTGATCCGCCCACTCTCGGTCTATACCGGTGCAGCACAACGTCCGGTGCCTTCCATGAGGGAGCGTTGAAACGCACGCCGTACGGTCTCACCGTGCCAAAATCCGCAAAAAAATGATCGGAACCGCTCGGCAACGGTTGCTTTTTGTTTGACATGCGATGGTCATAAGCGGAATAGCGGAGTCGCTGTGCCCGCGGCCGATTCGCACACGTGCGGACGAGAATTCGCGGATGCACGCATCGAGGAAGGACGGTCCATGGACCGCAAGCCCGTTCAGACAAGGCAACGCGACCCGCGTGGCGGAGTTTGAACCATGATCGGAGAACGGTCGGCAGTCACGGCGGGCGAGGGCGCATTCGCCGCGCTTCGTTCTGCGTGTGTGCCAGGGCCTTGCTCGCATCGGACCGCCGGATTGGCCGCGGGTCTTCGTGTCAGTGATGCGATTGCCCGCGGTGGCTGGATCGCCGGGCCCTGTGACGGCTCGGCACAGCCATTGTTCTACCCCACCGCACAAAGGAGCTTCATCACGTGAGCAACGAAGAAACCGGCGCCAAGCCGCCGCGCGCTCAGCCAATGGCAATTCGTTCGACGACGCGCAAGGCCGCAGCGAAGAAGAAGACGACCCGGCGCAAGACCGCCGTCCGCAAGACGACGACGCGCAAGGTCGCCGCGAAAAAGACGACGACCCGGCGCAAGACCGCCGCGCGCAAGACGACCACACGCAAAGTCGCGGCGAAGAAGAAGACGACCCGGCGCAAGGTCGGCGCACGCAAGGTCGCGGGCACCCGCAAGGCTGCCACGCGCAAGGTGGCCAAGAAGGCGCGCAAGGCGCCGGTGCGTCGCGCGCGCAAGGCTGCTGCGGCGCCTGCCGCTATGGAATCCTTCTCGACCGAAACCGACGAGATGGGCTGAAAAACTCCCGTTCTTCGCGAATTTGGAAGGGCGCCTCCCGGCGCCCTTCTTTTTTGAAGATCAACTTTGAAGATCAGCAGAGGGATCTGGGATTCCGGCCTCCGCTCAGCCGTCGGCCGGAATCAGCCCTTGGCGAGCCTCGCGAAGGCATCGCGGAAGAAGGTGCGGGCGCCGAAATTGCCGGACTTGAGCGCCAGCAGCAGCTTCGGCCCGCTGCCTTCGGCGAAGGTCCAGGGCACACCCGGTGCGATCTCGTCGCCAATCGTGAGGCGGCGAACACCAAGACGGGCGACCACTGCGCCCGATGTCTCACCGCCGGCAACCACCAGGCGACGCGCACCGCGTGCGACAAGCTTCTCGGCAATCATCGCCAGCGTTGCCTCGATGAGCGCGCCTGCCCGCTCACGCCCGAGTTGCGCCTGCAAGGCTGCAACCTGCCCAGGGGGGGCCGAAGCGGCGATCAGGATCGGCACCGCGCCGAGCTTTCCCTCTGCCCAGGCGAGAGCCTCCTCGGCCAATCGTTCCGCATCAGGAGTGACCAGCGGATCGAGCTGCAGGCGGGGCAGTTCCGTGGCCTCGGCGATCTGGCCGAGTGTCGCCGGCGAGCAAGAGCCGGCGAGGATTGCCGCGTGACCTGTGACGGCCGGCAATTGCGCCGCCTCGGCCTCGGCGACAGCCGGCAGCAGGCCGGCACGACGGAAATTCTCCGGCAGACCCATCGCGATACCCGAGCCGCCGGTGATCAGCTTATGGTCCGCTGCCGCTTTGCCGATCGCAAGCAGGTGCTGCTCGCTCACCGCATCGACGATCGCATAGCGCTGTCCCGCCGCTTCGAGCGCCTCCATCGCGGCCGCGATGGAGGCCGCGCCTTTGGCGACCGTTGCATAGGGCACGAGCCCGACACCCCCTCGCGTCTGGCGCGCCAGCACGCGCACGAGATTGGGATCACGCATCGGTGTCAGCGGATGGTTCTCCATTCCGCTCTCGCTGAGCAGTGCCGTGCCGACGAAGAGGTGGCCCTGATAGACGCTGCGCGCATTCGCCGGAAAGGCCGGACAGGCGAGCGCGAAGCGCGCTCCGAGTGCTTCGAGCAGGGCATCGGCCACCGGCCCGATATTGCCCTGATCGGTGCTGTCGAAGGTCGAGCAATATTTGAAGAAGAATTGCCGGCAGCCGGCGGCGCGAAGCCAGGCGAGCGCGGCGAGGCTCTGCGCGCATGCCCACGCAACCGGCGCGGTGCGCGACTTGAGCGAAACCACGACCGCATCATAGTCCGCCACACTCTCTTCCGGGGCAGGCACGTCGATCATCTGCACCGTGCGCATGCCGCCCTTGACCAGCATGCCGGCGAGATCGGTGGCGCCCGTGAAATCGTCGGCGATGGCCCCGAGAAGTGGCATGAGATCAATATGGCCTTGGCGGATTCGCAGGGCAATCCGCCAAAGCCCAAGGGGAAGTCATGAAATTGATCTAGCCAAGGGCCGCGGCCAAACGCTCAGCCGCCGCTTCCTTTTGCGGCAAGGTCGCGCCCGCCTGCCAGGCAGCCTCGGCCATCTCGCGACGGAGCACGCCGTCGAAGATGAGCCGCCGGAGCGATTTTGCGAGCTGCCCATGATCTCCGGGCGGAGCCACGATACCGGCTTCGGGCGGGATCTCGGGCACGGTTGCGGGATCGCCACAGATCGCCACCGGCAGGCCGCGCTTGAGCGCCGCAGCGGCTTTCATGCGGTAGCCCGGCCCGGCAGCGGCGAGGGCGAAGATGTCCGCCGTCTGCCACAGCGCCTCCGCCTCTTCGGGCGACGCAAAGCGCACCCGTGCGACGAGGCCGAGCTCGCCGGCGAGGCGCACGAGAGAGGCAGCATAGTCCGGGTCGGGCGCGGCGCCGACGATGCAGAGTCTCCAGTCGAGATCGATGAGCCCGGCGAGAGCGTTGAGCAGAACCTCATGCGCGCTGGCCGGCAGGAGCACGCCCGGGGCGAGAATCAACACGCCCGGTCCGCCTGATCCACGCGCGCGGGAAAGCGCCGGTGTCGGCGGCGCGATAACGGTGATGCGCCCGCGCGGCACCGCCGCTTCCCGCACGATCGCCTCGGCCGCGGCTTCGCTGCTGGCGATGAGATCGGGTGAGAGCGCCAGCACCTGCCGCTCGGCAACCGCCAGCCATTCCCGTTCCGCCTCGGGCAGGCCCGAAGCCTCGGCGAGCGGCTGATGGGCCAGCACCACCGCGCGCCGCGCGCCGAGCTGCGGTGCGAAAGGCGCGAATGCGGGCAGCACCGAAAGGGCGATCAGCGGCCGTGTCTCCGCATTGAGCCCCTCCCAGGCCGCGCGCGCGGCCGTATAGGCGGCTTCGTCGGCGAGCGGTGCACGGCCGGCAAGCGCGCGCACAGGCACGTCGAGCGTTGCGGTGAGCCGCAGCGCATAGAGATCCAGGCATGCCTCGGTCAATGCGGACGCCAAGAGGACGAGATTTGGTGTGCCTGGCACGTCCGCTGCCCTCAAACCGTGTCCTTCGCCTCGCGCCGATAGCGATGCAGGATCCACTCCGTATAGCCGTTCGGCTGCTCGCGGCCTTTGAAGACGAGATCGCAGGCAGCGTGGAAGGCCGGCCCGTCGAACCCGGGCGCCATCGGCCGATATTC
>JASHVY010000524.1 GCA_030044345.1 Acetobacteraceae bacterium
CCAGGGGATCGCGTAGTGACGATCGAGGGCGGCCATGATTGGGGCACCTGGCTCGCGCTCTGGCGGCAACTGCTCGACGCTACGCCTTTTGCGACGAAGGGCGGTGATGTCTGATGATGCAGCGCCGGCCTGAACTGGACGCCGCGGCGGCTAGGCGAATATCATGACGGCGGGGAAAAGCGGAAAGAGGGCGATCGTTATGCGCTTCGACGGCAATGCGCTCGCAAGCCGTGCCGGCGCTCTCGTGGATAGCGCGGTTCCTTCGCCCGATGAAGCGCACTACGGACGGTTCTATCCTTACTACGCGGAACTCTGTGCCCTATCCGAACTCCGCAAGAAACCCGGCTTCGGTGTGCGAGTTCGGAGCGGCATGGGTGGCCATTCTCTACTCTATCTCAGCGGCGTCTGCCTTGATCACCAGGGTGGTTACCCGACACTCGGGCTATGCGATCCCGACGTATCACCCGCGTGTCATGGTGTTGGCATCAGTGTCAACGCGCACTACAAAAACGCCAACTGGGTCGCGACAGAAGGCCGCGACTTTGTGTGGCACGGTGCGCTCAAGCCGAGCGAATGCTTGACGTATGAAGCGTACGGGCGGACTCAAGATCGTGCCAAAGCAATGGGTTTGCTCGACCATATCGAGTTTCACGATCATCTGTTCCGCCACAAGCCAAGCGGCATGTCGGAGCGAGATTACATGTACGAAATCTCCATCGCGACCGACTATGCCATCTGCTTTGGTCGTGATGCCTATCGTGCTCGCGTTCCACTGGACCGCTGCCGGATGTCGGCCATTGTCGATTTCCTCAATGGTCTCAATGCACCCTACCGCGATGGTTCCCGTGTGTTCCGCTGGAAGGTTTTCAACAACAATTGCTCACATGTCGTGCACAATGCACTGGCTGCCGGCGGGATCTGGGCGCCGTGGCCGACCGGTCAAATTTCCGCGCTTGCCATATTCAAGTTTCCGGTGCCGAAGAACGAGTTTGTCGATTTAATGTCACGGACGAACGATCTGCCGATTCACGATACGCAGGCCATATACGAGGATCGTGAAGCGCGACACGCGCTCTTCGAAGCGAACGTGCTTCCCACGGCGCATGGCGGGCTGGCGATAGCCATGCCGGCCATGCGAGATAACAGGATTTACGAAACGGATCGCTTGCGTTTGATCTTTTACGACAATCCTTTTTGGGGGTCCTACCGACGACAGTTTGCTCATATCTTCAGCGAGCCGCGTTATTTCGATCTGCGCGCGAATTTGCGTCATTTCGCAGCGATCTACGAGACGGCGCTGCAGCGCCGGGGCGCGGCACGTGTGCATACCACAACGCGGGCCAAAGCCAATCGTATAGAATCCGATAAGGAGATGCAGTTCTATGCGCAATATGATCGCTATATCAAGCGTGAGGCAGCAAAAGTGAGGTGTCAGCTCGCCTCCGTCGATAGTTCCCCGCAGGCCGCGAAAGAGGCAGCGTCATGAGTGGAGCGTCACGAGCCGGCGCCGCGATGCCGCCGCTGGCGTTGAGCAATTTTTCCATCGTCACCAGCTTGGGTGCGGGCCGGGCACAAACCATCGCGGCGTTGTACACGGGGCGCCATGGGCTTACGCCTTGTACATTCGAATCTCTCCCATTCATGACCTATGTGGGCGAAGTCGCCGAAGTTGACGCTTATCGCCTGGCTGGCGAATTGTCGGGCTTCGATTGCCGCAACAATCGGCTTGCTGCGATGGCGCTCCAGCAGGACGGCTTTACTGGCGCGATCGCGTCGGCGCGCGAGCGCTATGGTGCTGATCGCATTGGCGTTTTTATCGGAACCAGTACGTCTGGGTTGCTGCAGACGGAGACCGCATATCGGCATTTGGATCCGGTGACCGGGCGGTTGCCCGCCGAATTTGATTACACGCGCACGCACAACACCTATGCTCTCGCCCGGTTCGTCCGGACGATTCTCGATCTTGCGGGTCCAGCGTTTGTCGTATCGACGGCCTGTGCTGCAACGGCAAAGGTCTTCGGCAGTGCCGCTCGGATGATCATGGCGGATGTCTGTGATGCCGCGGTCATCGGCGGCGCAGATACGCTTTGCGCTACCACACTTTTTGGCTTCCACGCGCTCGGCGTGACAGCGGATGAGCCGTGTCGGCCTTTCGATGTTGAGCGCTGCGGCATCTCGATCGGTGAAGCCGCAGGCTTTGTTTTGCTCGAGCGGGTGACCGAGCGGCACGATTCAAGTACGATCCTTCTCCTTGGGGTTGGCGAGAGCTCTGACGCTTATCACATGTCGTCGCCACATCCGGACGGCGTTGGACCGCGACTGGCGATGGAGCGGGCGCTTGCGGCTGCCGGCCTCAAACCGTCGGCCATCGACTATATCAATCTTCACGGCACGGGAACTCCGGTTGGCGATGCGGCCGAAGATCGTGCTGTGTTCGATCTGTTCGGCGCGGCCACGCCCTGCAGCTCAACGAAGGGATTTGCGGGACATACACTCGGCGCATCCGGCGTGGTCGAAGCGATATTTTGTGCGCTGAGTATTCAAAACGAGTTTTTGCCTGGCAGTCCGCATACGCGCAGAGTCGATCCGGCCTTCAAGATCCAGTACGTGCGCGAAGGTCGCCACGCACGTATCGATCACGTCGTCAGTAATTCTTTCGGTTTCGGCGGAGCCAACTGTAGCCTGGTGCTGGGGCGGGCGACATAATGCGTGTCTATATTGAGGGAGTCGGATTGTGTGGCCCGGGTCTCGATGGCTGGGCGGCGAGTATACCGGTGTTGACGGATCCACAGCACCATGTCTGGGCCCCAACGCGCGTGCCGCCAAGCAAATTGCTGCCGGCCAATGAACGCCGACGTGCGGTACAAACCGTCAGGCTTGCACTTGCCGTGGGCACCGAAGCGTTTGTCGCTGCAGGGCGGGATCCTTCGGAAACGGCCGCAGTGTTTGCATCCTCTGGCGGTGACGGCGAGACGATCCACGAGATCCTGAGTGTTCTCGCATCTCTCAATCGAGAGCTTTCGCCGACACGCTTCCACAACTCAGTACATAATACCCCCGCTGGCTATTGGGGTATCGCCACCGCGTCGCGGGCACCGGCAGGCAGCCTGTGTTGCCACGATGACAGTTTCGCTGCTGGTCTGCTCGAGGCTGTTGTGCAGGCGATTGTTGAGCAATATGCTGTCGCGCTGATCGCTTATGACGTGCAATATCCCGCTCCCCTCAGCGATGTGCGACCGATTGGCGCAGCCTTTGCCGTCGCGCTCTTATTGACGCCGATGCCGACAAAAGCCGCATTGGCTGGCGTCGATCTGAGATTGCAGCCGAAATCGAGCGCGGCGTCAGCCACGCCTGTGCCCGCGGCCGCGCTTGAGACCCTGCGACAAACCACACCCGCGGCACGAAGCCTGCCGCTGCTTGCGGCCCTGGCATGTCGGGTAGAGGCTACGGTTACCATTGATTACCTTGCGGATATGGCGTTGGTGCTCGACATAACACCGATCTCGACCGATCTCATGCCCGAAGTTTGTGGCTTGGAGCGGGTGGCGAGGTGATCATCTTCGATCGGCAGCAGATTTCCTCGATGATTCCGCATGCTGGCACCATGTGCTTGCTCGATGCCGTGTTGGCTTGGGATTCCGTGTCAATCCGTTGCCTGTCGTGCTGCCACCAACGCGCGAACAACCCACTTCGGCAGGCGGATGGCACGCTGGGCGTGATCAGTGGCGTGGAAATCGCCGCGCAGGCCATGGCGGTTCATGGTTGGCTTGCCACCAGCAGCGGTCCTCCGGCGATGCATGGATATCTCGCCAGCGTGCGCGATGTGCATCTGCGAATAGGCCGACTTGACGGCATCAAGGGCGAACTCATCGTCGAAGCAGAGCGCCTGATGGGTGATACGAAAGGCGCAATCTATAGGTTTCTATTGAAAGGCAATGGCCTTGAGTTCCTCGATGGGCGTGCAACCGTGCTCTTCCGTGCCCCAGAATGATTCGCGCGCTGGTCACGGGCGGCAGCGGCACCATCGGCACAGCGATCGCCCGCGCACTGGCTGAGAGAGGATACCATGTTTATGTGCACACGCACGGCCGACCGGATCGTGCCGAGGCGATCACGGCGGAGATCGTCGCACGGAACGGCTCGGCCGAGGTCGTCCGTTTCGATGTGACCGATGCCGCCGAAACTCGCCACGTGCTCGAGCAATTGCTTGAAGCCGGCGCTCTGCAAGTCCTTGTAAATAACGCCGGCATCCATAACGACGCGATCATGCCGGGAATGCAGCTAGAGCAGTGGTTCCCCGTCATAGACGTGTCCCTGAACGGCTTCTTCAATGTCACTCAGCCGCTGCTCTTGCCGATGATCCGGACGCGATGGGGTCGGATTATCAATATCTCGTCGGTCACCGCCATTGCGGGCAATCGGGGGCAGGTCAACTATGCCGCGGCGAAGGCGGGGCTGCATGGGGCGACGCGGTCGCTGGCGCTGGAGCTTGCCAGTCGCGGCATCACGGTCAACACCGTCGCACCCGGAATCATCGTTTCACCGGCTACCGAGGGTGTCTTTCCACAGGAGGCTATCGAACGGCTTGTCCCGATGAAACGGGCCGGCCGGCCTGAGGAAGTGGCCGATCTCGTCTCCTTTCTGGCGTCCGATCGCGCCGGTTATATCTCGGGCCAGCTCATCTCGATCAATGGCGGGATGATCTGACGCGCCGAGTCGCGAACTGGGGGAGTCGGCCGAAGAATGCTGCCATGAGCCGTATATGCATCGCGACAAGAACGAGGTTGTCATGCCAATAGCGGAAGTGGGAGACGCCGCCCTCTTCGGTGCTGAAATAGCGCACTGGCGCCGGGTGATTGATTGCCGGCACGCCCCGCCAGGAGAGTCGCACCGCTGCCTCGACATCGAAATCGAAGCGGCGCATCCAGCGGCTCGATTCCATGACCGCTTTCAAGGAAGCAATCGGATAAACCCGGAACCCGAACAGAGAATCGCCGATCGCACCCAATGTCTCGAGCTTCGCCCAGGCATTCGAGACTCGTCTCCCGACGACGCGGAGCCTTGGTGCGCTGCCATCAAAGATCGGCACCCCAAGGATCATCGCCATGGGATTCTGGCGCGACAGGGCAATGAACTCCGGGATCGATGGCGCTGGATGCTGGCCGTCGGCGTCCATGATCAGGGCGTGAGTGAAGCCGTCCGCTGCTGCGGCGCGCAGGCCGTCAAGCACGGCGGCCCCTTTGCCGCCGTTGCGGCGTCGGCAGAAGACGCGCAATCCGTGCGATTTCCGACTGAACTCGGCAAGCGCCTCGCCGCTTCCGTCGGTGCTACCGTCGACCACGACCCATACAGTTTGCCAATAACGTCGTGCATCCGCGACCGTATCGAGGAGTTTTCCGCCGGTATTGTAACTGGGGATCAAAACGAGGTGAGTTTCGGTCTCGTAGCCCGCCCGATGCGCCTGCACAGTAGGGCTTAGCCAGCGAGCTCAGTGCGCCTATCGCGCCACAGATTGCGCCAAACGGGAAAGCGATGGCGCAACTGCGCCAATTTGGTGATATAATAGATAATTCTGAAGATATAGAGCCGCGCCCGCACAGACCGCCCGACGAAAATATCGCCTGCCAGCAGCGCCAGAACGGCCTCCTCGACCCGGAACCAGTTGCGCGGAGACATGAACAGGTTGCGCATTGCAGGCTCGCGGATGCGATAGATGAACCATGTGAAAGCGCCCAGGGCTTTGTGCGTCATCGCATCGTAACGTCTGAGAATTTGGTACGAACGGTGCGGATTGCGCAGGCAGGCATCGATTGTGTCAGCGCCCCAAAACGCTGACGTCATCGCGAGATAGACCCCCGTCGAGAAGACAGGATCGATGAACGCACAGGCATCTCCGATCAGGATGAAATTGCGGCCGCTGGTTCGCTTCGTGCCATAGGAGTAGTTTCCCGTTGCTGAGACCGGGCTGGCCAGTTGCGCGTCCTTGAGCCGACTGGCGATTTCGGGGCAAGAGGCGATGATGGCCATGAAGAAGCTGGAGAGATCCGTTCCGCGATTCTTGAGAAATTGAGAAGGACAGACGGCGCCGACGCTGGTTGTGCCATCGGCAAGCGGGATGAACCAGAACCAGCCATTGGCAAACCAGACGATGCTGATATTGCCTTCAGCCTTTCCGGGCAGACGTCGGGCGCCGGTAAAATGGCCGAAGATCGCGGCGCTGTTGTTCCTGGAATTGCGTTCCTTGAAGCCCAGTTGTGCTGCGAGCAACGTATCACGACCGGAAGCGTCGACCACGAACGCGGCAGTCCAATGCCTTTCGCGGCCCCCATCGTCGCGGGCGCTGATGTGCGAATGGCTATTCTCAGGAAAAGCAACAGAGGTGACGCGGCAACCCTCGACGATCTCGACCCCCTTGGCTGCGGCGTTCTTCAATAGAACTTGATCGAAGGTCGAGCGCCGGACCTGGAAGGAGTAGGGGAAGCGCTTGTCCCAGGCACGCGCGAAGTCGTACGTGACACTTTTGCCGTGGTGCGCCGAGACGAATTCAACGCCGTATTTCCGTATGGAAGTCCCTTCGATCTCCTGGCGAATGCCAAGGCGGTCGAAAAGCGGGAGGTTGAGCGGTAACAGTGACTCGCCGATGTGGAAACGGGGATGCCGGTCCTTCTCAACGAGGACCACATGGTGGCCGCGTTCCGCCAACAGCGCCGCAATCGTGGCGCCGGCAGGGCCGCCGCCAACGACAAGCACATCGCAGTCGGGGGATGCCGACAGAGGCAGAGGGTGCGCAACTGGTAACAAACGAGCGAAGGCCCTTTCTTTGCTGAGGGGCAGGACACAGAATATCGATTCCGATCCTGTCGTCCCCGCGCCGGAAGATTGATTATCCCACAGGCAAGCGACAATGGCGAATAATTCGGAGCGCCTGGACGCCGAGCAGTCGCGCGCGCTTGTCGCCTTGTATTACGCCGATCCGCTGCGGCGGCTCCCTTTTGTGCGCGATCTCTTCAACCGCACGGCGGAGCACTATGATTCAGTCAATCGTTTGTTTTCCTTGGGTTCTGGGGCATGGTACCGCCGTACCTGCCTGCGCCGGGCCGGATTGCGTCCGGGCCACGAAGTCGTCGATGTCGCAGTCGGTACCGGTTTGCTGGCACGGGAGGCCGTCGCCATCACGGGGGATTGCCAGTCGGTGATCGGGGTCGATGTCAGTGAGGCCATGCTGGCCGCCGCACGCAGAAATCTCGGGATTCCGCTCATCCAGGGGGCCGCCGAGGCATTGCCGTTGGCCTCGGCCGTCGCCGATTTCGTGACCATGGGCTATGCCCTCCGGCACGTCGCGGATCTCGAAGCCGCATTTCGCGAGGCGATCCGAGTGCTACGCCCGGGCGGGACGATTGTGCTGCTGGAGATGAGGGCGCCGCGGAAGAGAATGAGCCACATGCTGGCGGCGGCCTATATCGGGGGTATCATGCCGCTCCTTTCGTTGTTGGTGACCCGCGATTCTCGCGCCCGTACGCTTATGCGCTATCACTGGGACACGATCGTCAACTCCGTGCCGCCGGAGGCCGTTATGCGCACCATGGTCGACAGCGGCTTTCTCGGGGTGAACTGCTGGTCCGAGTTCGATTTGTTTTGCTGTTATTTCGGGCGAAAAGCCCCTGATCAAACACAATAGAAATGGCACGCGAGACCCCGGACGGCTCCCGAACAATCGATCAGCATGGATCGCTCTCAGTAGGGCGGTAAATCATATGTTGATGGTGTCCTATCACCGCAACAGCGCGATGAGCCCACAGCCTTTTTGTGGCTTTTCCTCAAACTGTGTGGTCTCTTGCCGAGGGAAGAAGTGGCGTTTTCTCGATCAATTTCATGTCTTCCCCTTGGGCTTTGGCGGATCGCTTCGCGCCGAGGCACCCCGCGAACAAGTTCGGGGTGCCCCGATCCACCAGAAGCCATATTGATCTAGTCGCCCGATTCATTCAGATTGAAGGGTAGAGATGTTTGAGTTTGATGCGGGCGTCTGGGGTTGTGAAATGCCAATTTGCCTTGGCATGATTGGCATTGCGATCTTTTTCCCAGGCGGCGATTTCGTCGATGAGAGTTTGTTTGTCAGGGATGCGGCGATCGAGGCACTGACAAGATAGGACCCCGAGCTCGGACTCCGCCAGAT
>JASHVY010000525.1 GCA_030044345.1 Acetobacteraceae bacterium
GGACAAGGAGAGCTTCCCCTACACGATGCGCGTGGTGAGCGAGATCACCGAGAGCAACGGCAGCTCCTCCATGGCGACCGTCTGCGGCTCCTCCCTCGCGCTGATGGATGCGGGCGTGCCGCTCAAGCGGCCCGTGGCGGGCATCGCGATGGGGCTGATCAAGGAGGCGCGCGGCTTCGCCGTGCTTTCCGATATCATCGGCGATGAGGACCATCTCGGCGACATGGATTTCAAGGTCGCCGGCACCGAGATGGGTGTGACCAGCCTGCAGATGGATATCAAGATCACCTCGATCACGCCTGAGATCATGCAGATCGCGCTTGGGCAGGCGCGCGAAGGACGGCTGCACATCCTGGACGAGATGGCCAAGGCGCTGAAGGGGCATCGCAGCGATGTCGCGGCGACGGCCCCGCGCATCACCGTGATCAATGTGCCGAAGGAGAAGATCCGCGAGGTGATCGGCACCGGCGGCAAGGTGATCCGCGAGATCACCGAGCAAACCGGGACCAAGATCGATATCGACGATGACGGCACGATCAAGATCGCGGCGACCGACCAGAAGCAGGCGCAGGCGGCGATCGATTGGATTCGCGGCATCGTCGCCGAGCCGGAGATCAACGTGATCTATAACGGCAAGGTGGTGAAGACGACCGATTTCGGCGCCTTCGTCAATTTCCTCGGCAGCCGCGACGGGCTTGTGCATATCAGCGAGCTGGCGCCCGGCCGGGTGGCCAAGACCACCGATATCGTCAATGTGGGTGATGCGGTGAAGGTGAAGGTCATCGGCTTCGACGAGCGGGGGAAGGTCAAGCTCTCGATGCGGGTGGTGGACCAGGCGACGGGCGAGGATATCACCGAGAAGGTGGGGCCGAAGGGTGGCCGCGAGCGGCGCGAGCGCACCGGGGCCGACGAGGCCGCCGCCGGCTGAGAGCGATCGGGGAGCGGAACCGGCGCGCTCGCGCGCCGGTTTCATCGGTGGTACAGTTCGCTACGATAATAATGGCATCGGCCGGAACGGAGGCAGGCCATGAAGCCGCTCAATGCCATGCGAATCGGGGGCGTCGAGGTGCTGCCGCTGATCGAAGGCGGCAAGGGCATCTCGATTTCGAACGGCATCTCCTCGGGAAACTGGGCGGCGGCCGGCGGCATCGGCACATTCAGCGCGGTGAATGCCGATAGCTACGATGCGCAGGGCCGCGCGATCCCGCAGACCTATCGGGGCCGCACCCGGCGGGAGCGGCATGAGGAGCTGATTGCTTTCGCGATCCAGGGCGGCATCACCCAGGCGAAGCGCGCTTTCGAGCTCGCCGGAGGAATCGGGCGCATTCACGCCAATATCCTCTGGGAGATGGGGGCGGCGGAACGTGTGATCATCGGCGTTCTCGAAGGGGCGAAGGGGCTGATCAACGGCGTCACCTGCGGCGCCGGCATGCCCTATCGGCTCTCGGAGATCGCAAGCCGCTTCGGCGTTCATTATTACCCGATCGTTTCCTCCGCGCGTGCCTTCAATGCGCTTTGGAAGCGTGCCTATCACAAGGTCGCGGATTTGCTCGGCGGCGTCGTCTATGAGGACCCATGGCTCGCCGGCGGGCATAACGGGCTTTCCAACAGCGAGGACCCGGGCAAGCCGGAGGCGCCGTTTCCGCGCGTGCTCAGCCTGCGCAAGCTGATGCGCGAGTTCGGCCTGGACCAGACGCCGATCATCATGGCCGGCGGTGTCTGGTGGCTCGAGGAATGGGAGGATTGGATCGACAACCCGGATCTCGGGCCGGTTGCCTTCCAGTTCGGCACGCGCCCGCTTCTGACCAAGGAGAGCCCGATCGGCGAAGGCTGGAAGCAGCGGCTGCTGAAGCTCAAGCCGGGCGATGTCTTCCTCAATCATTTCAGCCCGACCGGCTTTTATTCCTCGGCGGTGAACAACGGATTCCTGCATGAGCTCAAGGCGCGTTCGGAGCGGCAGGTGGCTTATGTGAACGAGCCGATCGGCGAGCATGTTGCCCCCTTCGGCGTGGGACCGCGCAAGCGTATCGTCTATCTCACGCCGGCCGATCTCGAGCACGCGCAGGGATGGGAGGCGGCCGGGTTCACCGAGGCGCTGCGCACGCCGGATTCGACCCTGATTTTCGTGACGCCTGAGAAGGCGGTGGAAATTCGCGAAGATCAGGTGGCCTGCATGGGCTGCCTCAGCGCCTGCCGGTTCTCCAACTGGAGCGACCACGCGCCCGAATACAGCACCGGGAAGAAGGCTGATCCGCGGAGCTTCTGCATCCAGAAGACGCTGCAGACGATCGGCCACCAATCCTCATCCGCCGATACGGTGGAGAACAACCTGATGTTCAGCGGCGCCAACGCCTTCCGCTTCGCGACCGACCCTTTCTATTCGAACGGGTTCATCCCGACGGTGAAGCAGCTCGTCGAGCGCATCCTGACCGGGCGCTGAGGCGGGCCGCGGCCCGTGGGCGGTTGCGAGGCGACCGGGCGGGCAGTATAGCGGGCGCCGCCAGTCTTGGCGCGCCGACGTAGCTCAGCGGTAGAGCAACTGATTCGTAATCAGTAGGTCCTCGGTTCAAATCCGAGCGTCGGCATATCTTTCAATGGGTTAGCTAGGCCAGTTTACGAGTTTACAAAGCGATTTACAAAGCTGTTCTGCGGCCGTTCACAGCGCGTTCGCAAGCCAGAGAACGCCGCAGATGGTGGCTGCTATGATGACGAGCAGGAG
>JASHVY010000526.1 GCA_030044345.1 Acetobacteraceae bacterium
ACTCTCGGTGGTCCAAATTCGATGGCACGTCAACCACCAAATCGAATCCGAAGATCAAGATACACGCCGCTCATCTCGAACGATGCACGGTGTGACGCTGTCACGACGACAGGCGTACCCAGGCCGGTAGCGTACTCGATATAGGCTCGCCTATACAATTTATATAATTCTTGCCGGTAATCGATGAGTCCTACCAGCACCGGATCGGGTAGGGCTCCGTATACGCGAAGGGTCAGCGCCACGCAAAGTTCCATGAGATGATTGAACGAATATCGAACGGGTCGGCCAACGCCGGTGCCCATCTCACTACGGGCGAACGGAATTCCGAGAACGCGGAGTGATTTTATGTAATGGTTGAATGTGATCGGAGTCACACCGGCACTGAAACCCATGGCCGTCAGAACCCATACCGCTCTTCCGTGGGTAAGTTGTACATCCGGGACCAACTCGCTGGTCACCCGCGCTGTGGTTGGAAGATGCGCAATTTTCATCTGTCACTCCCGCCCACCGGGTATTCCGTTTCCCCTACCTTCTACCACGGGAGGCTCGACTGTCTTCTTCATGTCGTTCGTTGGAGTGTGCTGTCGGAACGACATAAGCTTCAATTCTATGGCAAAATACGTACTTCCACCGTCGCTTTAAGGAGGTTCCCATCTGCCCGGCACAAGTCGTGGGAATGCGCCCGGGGCCACTTTGCAACACGCAACTGCCGGCGCTTCCTTGGCTTGTAGGGAAACGCGACAGCAAGCGATGGATCGACTTTTTGCTGGAGCAGATGGGTGGCGTAGATTGCGGCCAAGTCTTCGGTAGCGTCTGACAGGGACTTGACCGCCCAGAAGGCTCATGTCGGTTGCAGCCTGGTGGCCGGGCCATGATCAGTCTCATTCGCACTACCGGCGGGCGGCATGCCAAGCGATCATATGTCCTTTGGGCACCATGCCCTCGAGGGCAGCAAGGACAGCGTCGGCGATTTTGGGCTGGTCGAAGAACTCGATGACGAGGGGAAGATCAACATTAAGGCGCAGAATATCGGAGGCACGGACCTCGCCGCCCGCACCGAGGCCCGCAATCCCACGAAAGACGACAACGCCTTGAACGCGATGTTGATCGGCAAGCAAGGTGAGGATTTCTTGCATCAAAGTCTTTCGTTTTCCCTGGTCTGCTTCATGGAGGTAGATGCGCACCATCGTCACTTCGTCGTCCATGGTTTCCCCCGGATTTCAGAGATTGCGGGCGATATAGGCGCCGCCGAAGGCGCCCAGAAACCCGAGCCCGACCGATAGGAGGACATACAGGAGAGCCTTGAATCCGGCTCCCTGCTCGGCAAGAAGGAGGGTCTCCATCTCGAACGTGGAAAACGTGGTGAAACCGCCGATCACGCCTGTGAGAATGCCAGTACGGACTGCGGGCGAGACGGTGAGCCGCTCCAGTGTCTCGATGAAAAGGAAGCCCATAAGGAAACTGCCCAGGAGGTTGATGCTGAGCGTCGCATATGGAAATTCCCGACCATAGATTGCCTGAACAAGGTTCGTCATGGCGTAACGTGCCCAACAGCCGGCGATGCCGCCGATGGCGATCGCGATATAGGTCCACATTCAGGAGCATGACCCTGGACTCGTGATTCTCATCGCCTACGCCCACTCTCGATGAACTTTCGCTCTGTCACGAAGATCGTCACCTGTCACAGAACGTGCGAAGGGAATCCGCCCCTGTCTTTTGCTCATACTTCCTATATAAGCTGCGGATTTCGACATATTCGGTAGACCAGGGTTCCGTATGATCATCGAAAGATCTCCACGTGCGGCTCTGACTAGAGCAAGGTGAGAACGAGAATAATGATGAGAAGAAGGCCGATTAGCGCGAGATAGAAGTTGAGATTTCCCGATTGCAACGCGCGCAGCTTTTGAGCAAGGAAAACGACGATCCGTTCGATCGGCGCGAAAAGGAGAGGCCCGAACACCGGCGCCACATTGTGGGTGAATTCGAGTCGGGTAATGAAGTAGCGCCGGGCACGGGTTTCGCGCTCGGTTTCTTCGATCGGGCGATAGACGAAGCTCAGAAAGGTTCTGAGCGCGTTGGAGAAGGTCAGCGACGTTGTGGCAGCCGCAGCGGGATCCTGGGCAAGGCCCCCGTACCACACCGGGACGCGATGCGCGGCAAAGCCGCGTGTAAGAAGCAGGACTGCTATTGGAATCAGAGAAAGGAGCGGGCCGGCAATGATCAGCATGGATGGTGAGATGAAGGCGAATGTGGCCGTGAGTGGCACGAGCAGCAAGCCGTCATGCATGGTCGAGGCCGCCGGGCTCGCGAATTCCGCCAAGGTTGCCCAGTTGAGGGCCGGAAGCCAGGCGGGCATGCCGACCGCGAGAGCCAGTACGCAGACCCCGAGCAGGAAGGTGGACGCCGCGATGGGGCGGGGAACGGTGGCACGTGCGTGATTGCCCTGGCCGAGGATGCCGATGCCGAAGAGCTTGACGAAGGTGGCAAAAGCTACCGCCGCGGTGAGCGCGAGGCCGGCGCCTGCAAGGGCAAGGGCGAGGCGTGGCGCCAGGCCGGTCAGATGAAAACCCTGAAAAACGGTCTGAAATACGAACCATTCCGAGACGAATCCTGCCTGCGGCGGCATTGCTGCGAGACTCATCGCGCAGAAGAGAGCGCCGACACCGAAGATCCACGATGCGCGCCGAGTAAGGTTCGCATGACGGATGGCATAGGTGCCGCTCGCGCGCGCGGCGCCATCCGCAGCGAGGAAGAGACCGCCCTTGGCGAGGGAGTGGCCGGCGAGATGAAGAAGCGCCACCGTCCAGGCAAGCCCGGCGAGATCACCCTCACTTTCGGTTCGAAAAAGGAGCGCAGCACCGAGCATAACGACTGCGATCGCGGCGTTCTCCGCCGAGGAGAAGGCCAGCAGCGCACGCCAGTCCTCGGCCTGAAAGGCATAGAGCACCGCGAGTACGGCTGAGAGCGTTCCCGCCGTGACGACGAGGAGCCCGACGCCGACCGATGCCGGGCCAGTCGCGCCTGGGAGCCAGCCGAGCAAGGCATGGCTTAGGCCGAAGAATGCGGCGTTGAGTACCACGCCGGAAAGCACGGTGCCCGAGGCACCGCTGCCGCTCGTATAGGCACCTGGGAACCATTCGTAGAACGGGAGCAGGCCTAGCTTCGCACCGAACCCCACGAGAAGCAGCGCGCTCACTATGAAGCGGAGCCAACCTGGCAGAAGCGGCGCTGCCAGGGCAAAGTCAAGGAAGTCGAGGGCATGAGAGCGGGTGGCCAGCACCAGGACGCCCAGCAGGAGCGCGACCGCACCCACCTCCAGCAGGCCGAGCATGAAAAGCACAGGCGAACCCGATGCGGGCGAAAAGCGTTCGGACAGCAGCATGACTGCGCCACCGAGGCTCATCAGTTCCCAGGACAGAAGAAAGAACGCCCCCTGCTGGAGGCCAAAGACGCCGAGAGCGCCGAGGAGGCTCGCTGCGACGCCAAAGACCCAGCCGCCAGCTCCTTGCGAAGCAGGTGTGCCGTTCAAGGCTGCAAGGAGCGCAGGCACGAGCCCAAAGCCGAAGAGCCACAGCGCCTCGGGTGCCATGACGAAGCGGATGGGAAAGCCCACAAAGGAGAATGGCAGAGAAATGCTGTCCGTGCCGAAAGGAATGCCTAGAAAGGAAGCTGCGATCCCCGCCGCGGCCCCGAGACCGAGGGCCGCCCGACCGAACGCCGCCAAACCGGTCAGACCGAAGAGTGCCGCTATCAGCCAGAACAGCACCGCGGCGAGGAGCAGGTCATTCGCCAATTCGGCCCCCACGGACTCGTTGTGACACGCGGCCGAGAAAGAGAAGTAGTGCTTCGATGATCGCTGCCGGATTGGGCGGACATCCCGGTAGATAGAGATCGACCGGCAGCACACCCTCGAGGCCGTGACCGCACGCATAGCCCCCTTCGGCGATGCCACCTGAGACGGCACAGGTCCCGACGGCCATCACCCAGCGCGGCTCCGGCATCGCGGCGTAAGTGGCCCGGAGCGGCTCGAGCATGGCGTTGGTGACGGGGCCGGTGACCAGAAGAAGGTCGGCGAACCGTGGTGAGGGGGTGAAGAAGATGCCGAGCCGATGCAGGTTGTAGAATGGGTTGTTGAGAGCGCGGAGCTCGGACTCGCAGCCATTGCACGAGCCGGCGTCAACGTGGCGAATATGTAGGCTGCGACGAAAGGCTGCAGTTCTCGCCTGCGCGGCGGGCTGATATCCCGTACCAACCACGAGGTCCTCGCGCCGACGAACACCGAAGGCCCAATCCGCAGACGGCTGCATCGCTCCGCTCGGACAGGCTTCCGTGCAGAGCTGGCAGACAATGCAGCGGCCATAGTCGACATTGACGCTGCCATCCTTGCTCTCGGCAATCGCGGCGGTGGGACAGGCATCGATGCAGGCGCGGCAGTCGGGCACGCATTGCCCCGCGTCAAACCGAGGCATGCCGAGAAGACCTTCCTGGCCATCCTTGCCGCCGCGCGCAGGCCAAGCGGTCGTGGCTTTGCCTTGGGAGAGTCCGAAGAGGGTCCAGAACGCCATCTCGAACCCCTAACGATCGCAGCCCGCGATCGTGAGACCGAAACTGGCCTCGTTGATGGCGTAATCCATCATGTTCGTGTCATACACAGTGAAGGGAAAACAGCGCCAGTTTGAGAAAGAAGGCGATTTGATTTTGACCCGCGCAAGTTTTCCATCGTTGCCGATATGGACGGCGTAAAAGAGCGTGCCCCGCGGGGATTCGACCCAGCCGAGCCCTTCGCTTCCCGGCGGTGGTGCCACCGGCGCGGCCACCGGTCCGTCAGGAAGGAGCAGGAGCACGCGCTGCATGAGCGCGAGACTCGCGCCTAATTCGGCGATGCGGACCTTGGCGCGGGCGTCGGCATCGCCCGCCTGCTCGACCGGAACCTCGAGGTCGAGTGCGTCATAGGCGGCGTAAGGATGGTCGCGGCGAAGATCGCGATTAACGCCGGATGCGCGGTCGATCGGCCCTGTGGCCCCCTGATCGAAGGCAACTTCGCGCTCAAGGACACCTGTGCCGATCAGCCGATCGAGATGGCTCTCCGAATGCTCGAGCAGATTCGTGTATTCGGCGATATCTTCACGCAGTGCTTCGAGCATGGTACCGAGCCATGGCTTTGGGTCGAGATCGCGGCGCAGCCCCCCCGGTGTCAGAAGGCTGCGCAGGAATCGGCTGCCGGTGAGGCGCGAATTGATCTGCTTCCCCCTCTCTTCGAGGAGCTTTCCCTGCGCCTCACCCACCTTGAGTGTCGTGGTGCCGGCGAGATGGCCGAGATAATGTAGGTGGTTGTAAAGCCTCTCGAGTTCGGCGAGCAACACACGCAGAGCAGCCGCACGCGGCGGCACGACACATTCGGCGGCCGCCTCCACGGCCTGGCAATAGGCAAGCGCATGCGCAAAACTACCCACGCCCGAGACGCGTTCGGCGAGCACGACGCCCGCGGCGGGCGGACGTCCCTCGAAGCGCTTCTCCATCCCGCGATGTTTGAAGAAAAGGCTCGGCTGATAGTAGATGATCCGTTCGCCGAGATAGAAGAACAGAAACTCCGCCGACTCGAAGACATCGGCGCGAACCGGGCCGAAGGGGAGTTCCTGCACTTCGGTCGACTCTATTACAGGGGTGCGGTGGCGAAGGCTTCCCTCAGGGACCAGTGCTTCGCCATGCGCGGCGGGTGAGAAAGGGGGAGGAGCGGACGGCACGCCCTCATGCAATACGAGGTGGTGTGGCTCGGGGTGACCACGGAATGGAAGACCGAAAAGGTCCATAATTTCCCGCTCGTACCAACCGAGCAAGGGTGCGAGATCAGCAAGGCTTGGCATCTCGGCCTCTGGGGTACACCGCCACATGCGGAAATCCTCCCGAGCGGCAGCAGAGGCGAGATAGCGAAGCTCGAGGCGGCCAGGCTCCGGGTACCAGGCGTAGACCATCTGTGTCCGGCCGCCCTTGGCCAGGAGGTGCTCAAGCTCGGGACGAAGCCCGTTGGGAGCGATGTCGGCGAGCACAGTTCCTCTCATCGCGCGCCCCCGAGCACGTGGGCAATGGTCCCGAAGTAATTCCAAAGCGCATTCGGCCACCAAAAACCGAGTAGAAGGAGCGGAACGAGAGCGCACCACATCGGCGCAACGCACCAGGTGCTGACGGCCCTTGGCTCCTCGGCCTGGGAAGCGACGGATTCATAGTACATTATCCGGAAATGATTGAGGAAACCGATGAAAATCACGATCA
Organism: Acetobacteraceae bacterium; assembly: GCA_030044345.1. Taxonomy (GTDB): domain Bacteria; phylum Pseudomonadota; class Alphaproteobacteria; order Acetobacterales; family Acetobacteraceae; genus JAKAWQ01. The sequence continues at coordinate 6,271 of JASHVY010000526.1, forward strand.
GCAGCACGGCCATCGCGACTACTGGGAAAACCTCGCCGGTAGCGAGGCCTCCGCGCAGGGTGGAGAACTCCGCCTGGAACAGCCCGAACGGGGGCGCCCCGGTAATCGCGACCGCGCCGGCGAGCCAGAGCGCGCCCATCACGGGGAAGTGCACGCCGACCCGGCTGATCCGACCGATCTCCTTCGTGCCATAGCTCCGCATGACATTGCCGGCGCCGAAGAACATCAGGGATTTGTTCAGCGAATGATTCAGCATGTGGTAGAGCGCGCCGGCAACACCGAATGGGCCACCGAAGCCGAAGCCGAGTGCGATCACGCCCATATGCTCGACGCTCGAATAGGCCATCAGCCGCTTGACGCCCTCCTGGCGGACGATGAAGAGGGCGGCCACAAAGAGCGAAAACACCCCAAGCGCAATGAGCACGCCATGCGAGACCCTTCCGACCCCGGCTCGATCTGCAAGGGAAAGGTAGCGGACGATCCCGATCATCGCGGTGTTGAGGAGCGCCCCTGAGAGCATCGCCGAGACGGGCGCAGGGCCTTCGCTATGGGCATCGGGAAGCCAGGTGTGCATCGGCGCCAGGCCCACTTTGGTGCCGAATCCGATCAAAACGAGAAGAAAGGAAAGCAGGGCAAGCATAGGATCAATGTGCGGTGCTGCGCGCGCAAGCGAGGCCCACGTCATGTCGTAGCGTGGGCCGAGCACGAAGCTGCCATTCCAGTAGGAGAGGACGGTGCCGAGCAGAGCCAGGCTGATGCCGCCGGAGACGACGATGATGTATTTCCAGCCTGCTTCGATCGCCTCGGCCGCCCGCTCGAAGGCAACGAGAAAGGTACTGACGAGGGTGGTGAGCTCGATCGCGATCCAGTAGAGACCAGGATTGTTCATCATCGGTCCAACCAGCGTGGTAAGCCCGAATCCTGCAAAGAGAGCATAAAACCGCGGCAATCGCTCTTCCTCGCCGAGCATGCGCATATAGCCGACAGCGTAAATGGACGAGAGTAGATAAACGATGCTCGTGCAAAGCTGCACCCAGGCGCCGAGCCTGTCGACAGTAATCGCCCCGCCCCAGAAGACGTGCGGACCGCGCATGGCTGTGAGCAGCGGGAGCGGCAGCGCAGAAAGGAACGAAATCGCTGCCGCTGCGAGATTGAGAAATTCCGCGAACCTCGGATGGCGGATGACCCCGATCAGTAAGATTGCGGCAGCCGGAGCGAGCACCGTAACAAGCGCGAGAGAAAGCATTCGTTAGCCTACCAACTGGCGTAACTCGCGGCTGCTCGTCGTGCCGGCATGCGCCATCAGATAGCGTACCAACACGCCAAAGCATACCACGACAATCAAAAGGTCGAAGAGAATGACAACCTCGAGCAGGAGCGGCATCCCGGGCACGAGAATCTGCGAGCCGAGGAAGATGCCGTTCTCCAGGATCAGAAGGCCGAGGATCTGACTGACCGCCTCCTGCCGGGCAGCGAGAATGAGGAAGCCGATCAGCTTCATCGAAAGCATGACGGTGAGCGCGAGCACAGCGATCGTGCCGGCAAGGTTGAGCTCAGCCGAGATGTTGTGGGCGACCGCGAGTGCAAAGACGACGCCGAGCGCGCCGACCACGAGCGACGAACTCGGCCGCAGGATCTCGATCGGCTCGCGAGGGACGGCAAGGCGGCGGACGACCCGGAGGAGAAGATAGGGCAGCAGCAGACCGCGGAAAAGGAAGGTAAGAATCGCTATCAGATATAGTTCAGGAAAGTTCGCATAATAGCCGACGCTCGCGGAGAGGATCGCGATCAGCCAGGACTGAGCGCCGAAAGCATAGAGATAGTGCCGAAGCGCGTGAGAGCCGAGCATGACGAAGGAAAGAAGCAAACTTGCGATCGCGATCAAGCTGAAGATTGAGGCGGCGAGCGGGCCAAGCTGCGTGAGAACCACGGCGTCAGCTCAACTGCGAGCCAATGATGGAAAGCACGGCGAGCAAGAAGGACGCGGCGAGCGGTTCCTGATAGCGGTAGAAGCGAAGGCGTGATTGAGTGGTGTCCACGAAGACAACCGCACAGGCGACGAACGTGAATTTGAGCATAAGCGCGATCGCGGCCGCCACAGCTCCGAGCGCTGTTCCTTGTACCGACAGACCCCACGGTAGGAAGAGCACGTTGCAGAAGATCGTGTAGAGGATGAACTGCTTCATCATTCCCGCCCAACGCAGAAGGGCGAGCAGCGGCCCGGAATACTCAAGTATCCGGCCTTCTTCTATCATATAGACTTCGATATGGGTCGTGGAATGGATGGGCAGGCGGTCCGTCTCCGTCAGCAGAAGGATGAAAAAAGCGGCGACCAGGAAGAGATGTTGAGGGCTCCAATATGCAGCCGGGCTGGCAACGAGGAGATGATTGACGACGAAAGGCAGCATTGACTTTGCGAGCAGCGTGATGCCGATAAAGACGAGAATGAGGGTGGGCTCAGCCAAGATAGCGACCATCACCGCCCGGCTTGCCCCGATGCCGCCATAAGCGCTGCCGCTATCAAGTCCGGCGAGCACGATCATGAAAGAGCCGAGGGTCAGGATGAGCCCGCCGCCAAGGATATCGCCCATGTCGGAGAGCGGCAGCGGATAGTTGGTGAGGACCGGGATCAGGATCGGCACGATCATCATACAGGTGAAGGCCGTAATCGGTGTAACCCAGAACAGCCATGAGGCGGCTTCTGATACCAGGCTCTGCTTGTGGAAGAGTTTCCAGAGATCGCGGTAGGGCTGAAAAATGCCCGGCCCCTGGCCCCGCTGAATCCGCTCCTCGAACTGGAGAATGATGCCCTGAAGGAGCGGCGCCAGTACCAGAACGGTCAGCACCTGCGCAATCTGCAGAAGGATGTCGCGGGCCGTCATGGCCCCGCCTGGAAAAGAGAAAGGTGCGGCAGAAGCCGCAAATTCTTCCCTTCTTTTCCGGTATCTAACACCACAGACTCCTCCGCCGACTTCAAACGGAGGAGTCATCAGCCCCAAGGGCGGTTACAAGGTGAACTCCATCACCTGAGGCGAATGAAAGACGTAAGTGGCCCGCGCTGTCAATAGGGAGTGTGCGGGCCAGTGTGCGGGCTCTGGGGGAATGGCGACAGTTTCTGACGCATACTGCCGATGAACACACGGAATCGACGTGCCGTTCCAGGCACGCGGTGAAAGTATTTGCCCGGATCTAAACAATGAGCAACAAATCGGAGATCGACCGGAGGTCGTTGCTCTCATGTATTGAGACGATCCTGCCTTCGATCTTCTATATCTCTCCCTATCTATCTCTCAACTATGGTATTGGATGTCGCCTCGCCGAGTTCAGCTCCCATTGTGCTTGTGTCTGTAAATCGCGACCCTTGTTTCCACCGGTCATTCAGCAGTGCCGCAAGACTCTCCGCTGAAATTCTGAGGCACTCGGGACAGAGAAAGGCGCGTTTAACAGTTGCCCCGGAATACCACGTGAAGGTCACCTTTGTTCCGGACTTGCCGGCCAAGACATAGAACGGCTCGGGTATGTCATGCCACAGGTAGCGACGCACCGCCCACGGATCGCGCACGATCAAGGCATCGTGTTCCAACCGGACTTCGAGAATCGGATGGAATACATTGGATGCACCGAGTCCCGCCACAATAGCGAGACAGACGATCGTGGCAAGGGCGACCTGATTGTTCAGATATCCAACACTTTGGATGAAAGCAGTGCCAATGCCAATGACAGCACAAGTGAAGGTGAGGAGGAGGCCGGGACCACGAGGCGGACGCAGCGACAGAATCGCAGCTTTCGATACTCCTGCCGAAAGCTGCCGGCCTTTGGCCTGGACATTTTCTGTATGCATCAGGGTCGGATCTACAGCCGGATCGAGGCCTGTAGCTTTCCGCCATCGGTTGTCGATCGAATTTCTTGTTTACGGATACGGAATGATAGAGTGACAATAGACCATCGATTATGGTGTGCTTCGCACAACTGTATTAGACGCGTGGCCGTGTCTCGACGTTGTGGCCATTGATATCGGAGGTCAAGGTCACGAACGATGTATGACCGGCGATCTTCGCATTTGAAAGCCGGATTGTGCGTAGGCTTCATCCCGGCCATCGGCATAACTGAATGACCCATGCAATGCATGGGATGGCGCCGTGCGATCGGAAGGTGGGATAAGGAACGTGATCTCGCGGCCCGTCCATCCGCGCGCCGCGCTCGGGACAGCCGCCGGCAAACCCGGGAAAATGACAAGACTGACTCCTCTCGTCTAGGAACGGCTACAGGACAAGGTAGGAGTCATCAGCCTTGCCGGCAGTTAGCGGGAAACTCCATTCCCAGAACATTAGGGTAGTGCGGTAACCCGAGAAGTCAAGCGGAACAAGCGACCCGCTCCTGAGCTTTTCGCTTCGTCCTTCTCCTGGTGTCCAAGGGGTCTTGAATGACCCTACGGAAGACCTCCGGGCGCTTCCATTTTGGTCTTGCAAGGCCATCTTTCCCTCTGACGTTCAGGCGAGACTCTGCTCGGCGGTCATCCACAATGAGCAGTCTCTCTTGCGCGTAGTGTTGGGGATAGGGCTACCACAAGGGGAGATGGAGAAGTCAGATTTGGGCGAGCACCTGCCGCAAGGCAACATTGTCCTGAACCGCTCTACCGTCCCAATTGTCCTCGAGCACCGCAACGAACATCATGCCCCTGTGTCGCGAAACGGGTGCCGGCAATTCGGCCGTCAACCTCGCTTGGTCCAGGTTCGACCTCTCTCCGGTTCTCCCAAGGGGATCGGCATTCAGTTGGAGAGCAAGAAGTTGTTGCACCTGCGAGCATGTTCAGAGGGCACCAATCGTTATTGGCTTCTATGGTCGGCTGATCGGGCAGGCTCGTTAGGGGACGGCACCAGCCCAGTTCCGGGATATCGGATGAGCTTGGGCCAGTGGCCGATCATGCGGGAGGTAACTGCTTGAACATTTGCTCTCCCTCATGTAAACTTCCAATTCTCGATCGGCTTGTATTGCCGGTGATGGAGTCCACCATAACCGCCCTGTGGGGCCGATGACTCCTATCCGACCTTCCTCAGCCGCTTAAGAAGAGGAAGGGTTGGGGAGGGGTGTGGTGTTATGGGCGGGCAGGCCTGCGGCCTCGTCTTTTCAGGGTATGGATTATGGCCTCTTGGCGTGGACCAAGGGCGTTGCCTGTACAATTGTAACGACTGCGCCCGCCCGCGGACCAGGGGTTGAGCCATGCTCCCCCATATCGGCTACAATCTTCTCCAAGTGGCTGTTGTCATCGGCTTTGCGCCGCTGCTCGAGGGCATCCTTTCGCGCCTCAAGGAGATCGTCCAGTCGAAGTGCGGGCCAAGTGTCTTTCAGCCCTACCGCGATCTCGCGAAGCTCCTCTGCAAGGACGAAATCGTCTCGCGGGAAAGCTCCTGGCTCTTCCGTGCCGCCCCTTATGTCGCTTTTACCGCACCCATCTTCGTCACCCTGCTGATCCCGGTCCTCACCGGATATCCGCTGTTCTTCGCCTTCATGGGCGACATGCTCGGGGCTGGGTTCATTCTTGCCCTCGGTGGCTTCTTCGTCGCATTGGCTGCGGTGGACACTGCCAATCCGTATGGGCCGATGGGGGCAAGCCGTACCCGCATGGTGGGCTTTCTGACCGAACCTGTATTCCTGATCGTCTTTATGACCATCTCGCTCGTCGCCGGCTCCACCATTCCCTACGTCGTGCAAAAGGAATGGGTGATCTCTCCGGCGGCCTTCTTCGCCCCGTGGCACGTGCTGCTGCTGCTCGCCTTTCTGCTGCTGATCCTGGCTGAGGACGGTCGGCTTCCGGTGGATAGCGTAAGCGGGCATTTCGAGCTCGCGATGATCGAGAAATCGAAGTCGCTCGAATATTCCGGCCGCGGGGCCGCCCTGATGAAGTGGGCCGGCGCGATGAAGCTCTTCGTGCTGATGGTCGTGTTCCTCAATGTCCTGGTCACGCCGTGGGGGCTCGCCGTCTCAACCGCGCCCGTGGAAGTGCTGCTCGCAGTCCCGTACGTCCTCTTCAAGATGCTGCTCTTCCTCCTGGTGCTGGTGGCGATTGAATCCTCGCTCGCGAAACTGAGGCTGTTTCGAATCTCCGAATTCACGGGTGCGGCCTTCGTCATTGCCGTGGTGGCGATGGTCTCGCGTCTGTTCGCGGCCTGAGGGTGGATGATGACGGCCATGCTCGGGACATCCTCGCTCCTCAGTATCGAGGCCCTGACCGGCGGGGTCTTCCTGCTGACCGCGCTCGGTACGGTGGCGGCGCGGCAGTTGCTCGCATGCTTCCGGCTCTTCGTGCTGCAATCCTTCCTACTCAGCGTTTCGGCTGCCCTGCTCGGCGTTGCCCTTCATTCGCCGCACCTGCTCGCAGTGGCGGCGATCACACTCGCGACGAAGACAATGTTGATCCCCTGGCTCCTGCGCAGGACCGTTCATGATGAGGTGTACCGCATCCGCGAGATCGACCAGGTCCTCAACATCCCGTCCTCGCTTCTGCTCGCACTCGCGCTTACCGGCGCCGCTTATGTGTTTACCGACTCGCTTGGCGCCGTTGGTGTCCCCGCCTATTCCTTTGTTAATCTGCCGATCGGTATCGCGACCCTTCTGCTCGGCGCATTCACGCTGACAGTCCGCCGCGAGGCAGTGGCCCAGCTCCTCGCTCTGTTGGTTGCCGAGAACGGCGTCTTCTTTGCAGGCATCACGATCGTGCCCGATCTCCCGGCGATCGCCGAGCTCGCTGCGGCGGTGGACATCCCGGTCTATACGCTCGTCATCGGTCTGCTGACGCGGCGCATTCATAGCGAGATCGGCACGACGATGGTCGGCAGGCTGGTGGCGCTCAAGGAGGAATAGGAAATGGTGCTTGCGGCTGTGCTCCTAGTGCCTGTGGTCGCAAGCCTGCTCACTCTCGCCATGGGAACACAGCATCGGCGCGGCCTGTTGACCGTACTCGCGATGGCGTCTGTTCTTGCGTTGTCACTCGCTGCTGCGCGTTCCACCCTCGCAAAGGACCAGATCTCCACTGCCGGCGGCTGGCTCGCCTGCGACGGGCTCGGTGCGCTTATTCTGGTGCTCGTCGCCTTCGTTTCCTTCACCGCGGCACTTTTTTCCGCCGGCTATCTCGCGCAGCGCCATCCCCACGAGGAGAGCGGCTGGCACAGTGCGTACTATCCGCTCTTCAATCTCTTCGTCGCCTCGATGCTGGCCGTGCCGTTGATGGCGAATGTCGCACTCCTTTGGGTAGCGCTGGAACTCACAACCCTGCTTTCAGCCTTCCTGGTCGGATTCGAGGCGACGCCGGAGGCGTTGGAGGCTGCGTGGAAATACGCCCTCCTTACCACGCTCGGCGCGATCATTGCCCTGCTCGGCGTGCTCATCCTCTACTGGGGCACGCGCGTTGCCGGCAAGGAGGTGTTCACCTGGAACGAGTTGATCACGGATGCGCCGGCAATGCCGCCCGCGCTGATCTGGCCTGCATTCCTGCTCATCCTGATCGGGTTTGGTACCAAGGTTGGGTTGGTGCCAATGCACACCTGGCTGCCCGACGCCCACAGTCAGGCGCCCGCGCCGATCTGTGCGCTGCTTTCAGGAGTTGAGACATCGACTGCGCTCTACGTCATCCTCAGGCTGTATGCCGTGTTGAGCCGCGTGCCCGGATCAGAGGCCGAACCGTGGTTTCTGGTCTTCGGAGTGCTCTCGGTCGGGGTGGCGACGATCCTCCTCGTGCAGGTGCGCGACTACAAACGGATGTTCGCATTCTCAACCGTCGAGCATATGGGGATCATCCTGCTTGCGGTCGGGCTCGGCAGCGCCGACGCACGCTTTGCCGCCGCCTACCAGATTACCGCCCACGCGCTCGCCAAATCCTTCTGCTTCTTTGCCTCTGGAATCGTGGTCCTCGTTCTCGGTGAGCAACGGATCGCCGCGGTCCATGGCCTCGCACGGCGAGCGCCGATCGCGGCCGTGCCGCTGATCGCCGGCGCACTCGCCATCACCGGCATGCCGCCCTCGGCAATCTTCGCGAGCGAGCTGCTGATTCTAAAGGCAGGCCTGGCACGAGGCGAATATCTGGTAACGGGCTTTCTCGCACTTTTCATCGTGGTCGGGTTTGCGGCAATCATGCGGCACGCAACTCGGATGTCATTCGGTGCCGGTCCCCTCGGGCGCTGGCCTGGGGTCGTCCCGGGTACGTGCCTTGCAGCGCTTGCGATCACTGCGGCCCCGCTGGTGATTCTCGGCCTCTCGATGCCGACCGCACTGGTCGGATTGCTTCAGTTGGCGGGTACGGCAATGGGGCGCTGAGATGGATGAGAGCATCGGCCTCGTCACGCGCGATCCTGCCGCCCTCGGCGCATTCTGCCGTGTCACTTGGCAGGGGCAGGTTCACATTGAGCAAAAGGGCGCCCTTCACCGCCTTGAGTGCCGGGCCGAGCATCTCGCGTCACTCTGCGAGTGGCTCGCGGGGCCCGCCGGTTATGTCTTCGCAACGCTCATCGTCGAGGAGCAACGCGAGGAATGGTGGTTCACTTACGTGTTCTTTGCCGCCACTGGCGGCTTCTGGGTCCATGTCCGGCTGCGGCAGGCGACAACCGAGCGGCACATGCCCTCGATTGCCGCTGTCGTCCCGGCTGCGGATTGGCACGAACGTGCGGCAGCCGATCTTTTCGGTCTCGTTTTCGATGGTCATCCACGGCTCGGTCCGTTCGTTTTGCATGACGGATGGCCGGAAGATGCGGCACCCATGCGCCGGGCGTTCGACATCCATCGCCCGCTCGCACGCACGCATGGCGGCGCGGCAGAACCCAACCGCAGCCTCGATGCGGCGGGAGCCTTCACCATGCCGATCGGGCCGGTCTTCTCCGATCTTGCGGAAGCGGTACATGCCCGCATCGAGACCATGGGCGAAGACGCAAGCCGTATCGCGCTGAAATGCTTCTACAAATACCGCGCGGTGGAGAAGCTCGCCGAAGGTCAGCCGATCGGCAAGGCACTGCTGCTTGCTGAGCGGTTCGCCGGTGCCGCTGCCTTTGCCCATGGCCTTGCCTTCTGCCAGGCGATAGAGGAGATCGCAGGAGTCGCGGTGCCGCCACGGGCACGGGCGCTGAGGGCGCTGCTCGCCGAACTTGAGCGTCTGCGCAGCCACGCCGCAACTATCACCGGGATCTGCAATTCGACCGCGCTGGCGGTGGCGACGAGCCAGGCCGCGATCCTCGAGGAGGATTTGCTGCGGCTCGGGCAGATCGCGAGCGGCCATCGCTATCTCTTCGGGATCGTCGCCCCCGGCGGGCTCGTCCGGGACATCCGAAACGAGACCTGCCTGCAGGTCGCGGCAAGGGTGGAAGCGGTGGCGCACCGCCTCGCCCGTTTGAACAGCCTGCTCCGCCAGTCGAGCAGCTTTCTCGACCGGTTGGAGGAGGTGGGTGCCACACCCAATGCGGCTGCCATGATGCTCGGGCTGGTGGGACCGGTGGCGCGGGCGTCGGGCGTGGCACGGGATCTCAGGACTCTCTTCCCCTATGCCGCCTATGCGGCGATGCCGCCCGAGGTGCCGGCCGAGGCGGAAGGCGATGGCTATGCCCGGCTTCGGGTGTTCTTCCGCGAGGCGGCGCAGTCGGTGGCATTGATCCGGCGCCTTGCCCCGCACCTCCCGGGCGGCGCGGTGATTGCGCGTGATCTCGAGCCGCCTGCCGGGGCAGCGCTCGGCGCAGTCGAGGCGCCGCTCGGCGCGGCTTTCCACTGGGTCCGGCTCGACGCGGAGGGGTGCATTGCGCGGCTCAGTATCACCCCGCCTTCCTTCGCCAACTGGCCGGGATTCCAGTTCGCCGCCGAAGGATTCGCGTTCCAGGATTTTCCCATCATCCTTGCGAGCTTCGGTCTCTCGAACGCCGAGTGCGACCGATGACGCGCTGGGTCTGGGAAGGGCTCAAGAGCGGGATCCGCACAACCCGCTATCCTGCCGCCACGGAACGGGCGGCGGGCGTCTCGCCCGGCCGTCCACGCGCACGGGCGGGCCTTGAGGCACGCCTGCGTGCGGCCGAAACCGGCTGTCCGACCGGAGCGATCGCGCCTGCGGAAGAAGGCAGCCGCGTCGATTACCGGCGCTGCATCCACTGCTTTCGCTGCCTGCCGGAGAGCCCGGAGGCGGCAGTCGCATGGGAAGAAGGCTACGAGTGGGCAGGCGTGCCGGAAGAGGCCGAGGCAGCGCGCGAACTCGGCTGTCTCTTCCGTCGCTCTCTCAATATCCGTTTCGTCGATGCCGGTGCCTGCGGGGCCTGCATGGGCGAGGTGCGGCAGATCGACAACCCATACTACAACATGCATCGGCTGGGCTTCTTTCTCACGCCGACGCCACGCAACGCGGATGTGCTTCTGGTGGCCGGACCAGTCACGGAGGCGATGCGGCAGGCGCTTCGCGAGACCTTTGAGGCGATGCCGCCACCCAAACGGGTTGTGGCGATGGGCGTCTGCGCGCTCTCCGGCGGCGTATTTGGGCCGAGTGCGGCGGCGGCCGGCGGGGTTGCCGACGTGGTACCGGTGGACGTGACAATTCCGGGCTGCCCGCCGCCGCCGCTTGCGATCCTGCACGGGCTTCTTGTCGCCGTTCAGCGCAAGCCGCCGGCGCCTCTCGCCTCTGTGCCGGAAAGTTCCGTGCCATGAGCGCGGCGATGACGGCGCTTGCACTCTTCTTCGCTCTAACAGGCCTCGGCGTGATTGCGGTATTGCTCGTTCCTGTAGAACGCAAGCCGCCTGTGCTCGCCACATTCGGGGCAGCCGGAGCGGCAGCTCTGCTGGTCGCAGGGGCTGCGGGACTCGTCGCAGAAAAATCCGTGGCGTTCGCGTACGGCCACTTTCTTTCCTTCGGTGCGCTCCGCCTCGGACTCGATCCGCTCTCGGCGCTCTTCGTGTTGATTACCGGCGCGGTCGGCTTGCCGGTCGCAATCTTCTCCGCGGCATATCTAAGGCGATACCAGGACGATTACGATCTCGGCTATTTCGGGCTGCTCTACCACCTTTTCCTCGCCGCCATCATTGGCGTGCTCATCGCACGCGACGTCTTCACCTTCCTCGTCGCGTGGGAGGCGATGTCGGTCCTGAGCTACCTGCTCGTCATCTACGAGAACGATCATGACGAAGCAGCACAGGCCGGCTTCGTCATGCTGGCAATGAGCGAGGCCGGAATGATCCTCGCCGCCGGCGCGTTGCTGTTGCTCGCCGACGGGGCGGGTGCGATGGATTTTGCGTCGATCCGCGCTTCCACCGCCGTCCTGCCTGCGGGCGTGCGATGGGCCGTGTTCTTGCTCTCCTTCGCAGGATTCGGCGTCAAGGCCGGACTCGTGCCGGTCAATAGCTGGCTGCCGCTCGCCCATCCGGTGGCGCTGACGAATGTCTCGGCGCTGCTTTCAGCAGTGATGGTCAATCTCGGCATCTACGGGATCGTTCTCGTCAATCTCTCTCTGAAGCCCCCCTCGGGCACGGCGTCCGGCGCGCTTGTGCTCGCCATCGGTGCCCTCTCAGCGCTGATTGGGATCCTTTACGCGACCATCCAGTCGGAACTGAAGCGGCTGCTCGCGCATAGCACCATTGAGAATATGGGAATCGTCACCTCGGCACTTGGTGCTGCGATGATCTTCCTCGCCGATAAGGAGATGCTGCCAGGAGCGCTCGCTCTGCTCGCAGCACTCTATCACCTGATCAATCATGCGCTCTACAAAGCGCTCCTTTTCACCGGAACGGGCGCGGCCGAAATCGGTTGCGGAACCCGTGATCTCGACCGTATGGGCGGGCTGATCCGCCGGATGCCGGCAACCACGCTACTGATGCTTGCCGGTGTGCTGGCGATCTCGGCATTGCCGCCGTTCAACGGCTTCGTCAGCGAATGGCTGACGTTGCAATCGATCCTCCGTTCGGTTGTGCTCGCCGCGAAGCCAATCCGCCTCGTCTTCGCGCTTTCGGGTGCCTTGCTCGCGTTGACGGCCGGGCTCGCGATTACCTGCTTCGTCAAGGTCTTTGCCATGGGCTTCCTCGGTTTGCCGCGCTCGCCCACGGCGGAGCGCGCGGCGGAGGCGCCACCCGCGATGCGCTGGGCGATGGGGTTGCTCGCCGCAACCTGCCTCTTGCTCGGCGTGCTGCCGACCTACGTCATTCTGCTCATTGACCGTGTTGTGCAGGCGCTTGGTGGGTCGAACGCCACTGACGCACTGGTCCCACCCTTCTTCCTCGTCGGCAGAGAGGGTGGGCTTGGTCTGAGCGCCCCATTCGTGAACGACTTCCATGCGATCGGCGCACAGGTGGGGCATGGGATAGTACCGGGGCGCGGGCTTGTCCTCCTGCTCCAGGGCGAAGCGCACAACCCGGTCGTCTTCGCGATCTCTCCAAGCTATGGGGTGATCGTGTTCCCCCTCCTGCTCGGGCTCGTCTTCATCGTCTTCCGCCTGCTGGCGCGGAGGCGACGAGTGATGCTGGGAGCGGTTTGGGCTGGCGGACTCGCACGCCTCGATCCGGCACTCACTTACACCGCGAGCGGCTTTGCCAATCCGGTGCGCGTCATCTTCCACACCATTCTCCGTCCGCGCGTCATCGAGGAGCCCATCGAAAACGTGCCAGCCTTCTTCCGCCCGGCGATCCGCCGCGAGCAGGAGGAAATCCATATCGTTGACCGGCTTCTGTTCAGGCCCGCTGTGAGCGGCCTCAAAGGACTCGCTGCCGTGCTCAGGCACATGCATGCCGGCGCGGTGAACATCTATGCGAGCTACGTGCTTCTTGCCTTGCTTGTCGTATTCGCGGTTTGGGTGGGGAGTCGGTAGAGGACAAGCACGCCGGAAAGGAGAAATTGCCATGGAGGAAGATGTCAGCGTAACGACAGTCCGGGTCTATGTCCCACAGAGCAGCCATAGCCATCGCCGGCAGCAGATCCAGACCTTGCTGCGTCTGCTCAGGGATCAGTTCCACGTGCATGGATTGACGCTGGTGGAAGGCATGAGAGGTGTCGAACTCGGGGGAGCCGTGCAGGCCGAGACCGTGGGCGATGTGCTGCGCCGCGATCCCGATCCGGCTCTGATCATCGAATTCTTCGAAGAGTCGGCCGTCATCGACGTTGCGCGGCGCATGCTGCGAGAGATGCTGCCTGAATGCCGCATCGTATGGTGGTCGGTGAGCTGCGACGCGACTTCACTGCGCAAGCACGCCCAGTCGGCGACGGTCACGCGGTAGATCAGTGCAAGCTCTGATATCGAACGAGACAGCCTTCGAGAATGGGCACACCAACCGCAAGGCAAGAGTGAGCGGCGGCGAATTACTCGGCGCTACCGCGACGCCAATACGGTGACGCAGTCGGCATCCGAACCTGTGAGTTCCGAGCAGGCAGCGGGTGCCGGTGATGGATCGCCTTGATTCAGATCAATTCGACAACATTTGTTAAGGAGAAAATGTTATTAAATGTACCGTATTGGTTAAGCTTCAAGCCATTTTCGGTGCACACTCTCAGCGATCGGGGACAAGCGGATGGGTCAGTACCCAAGGGTATCTCGGCAGCACTTGCAGGTCTACGGCGGGAGGACGACATTTTTGGAATACCCGAAAGCAATCTTCCAGATATTTTGGTGACTTTGCCTTTGGAGAGGGTGATTGATCTGCCGGTCGGCCAGGATATCCTCGCCTATGCGCATCGATGCGAGAGGGGGCCTTACGGCTTCGACATCACGTCCTCTGCTATCAGCAGAGAATTGGTCGGGAGAGAGAAGGCTGACTTGCCCTTCGACCGAGTTGCGCCTGCCGGTGCTTCGCGGGCGGGATGAACGAAGCACAGACGTGGCAGATCGAAGTCGAATTTCCGAACGGTAAGTGGATTGCGAACCGCGGCCACAATGGGGTATTATTGCGTCTTGTGGGGAAGGAGTCCCCCCTTTAAGCGCCGCGAGGCTGATGACTCCTGCAGCGCATGCCATCGGCCGATAGAGGCGATGGGAGCGGGGTAGGAGATGTGGTGGCGGATCCAAGGCGCAAGCCCGCACAATTGACGTCGGCCATTCGAAACGACGGTTGCCGCAATGCGAGATGGGTCACCGGTGACGCATCTGGCCTCTGCGCGATGGTAGAGGCCAGATGGAAAATCTGGCTCGCTTGCGCTTCCAAGTGCTCGAGGGCACTGAGGAAAATGTTGTGCGCTGCAGCATCTTCTCCACTCTCACCTCGTGTCCTGCCCTCGAAGTTCGTCGCGTTTCGCGGTGAGCGGAGAGGATAAGCAGGCCACGGAAAACAAAGAGCAAGTGTCCCGATTCCATCCGCATTCCAATGCGACGCACTTCGGAATCGGAACACGAGACCGTGATGACCGAGTGTGGCATCGCCGTAGGTCTCAATCACGCGGGAAAGCAAATGGTTGGGGCGGGCCGGATGAGCGCGAGCGATCTCATCCCGCTCCAACCCTGGGCGACTTACATTCGTCCGTATTCAGCGGGCACTTTTTCGAGGCAACAGGGGACTCCTTCAGCAGCCATGACCAACCCAATCAAGTTCATCGATGCGATGGAAATTCTCGATTCTCGCGGCAATCCCACGCTTCGTGTCACGGTCGTGCTCGTCAATGGCACAATCGGCATGGCCTCTGTGCCGTCAGGAGCATCAACAGGCCGGTTCGAGGCGCGGGAACTGCGCGATGGTGACATATCGCGCTACGGCGGTAAGGGTGTTCGCTCGGCCGTCAGAAACGTCGTCGAGGTGATCGGCCCGCGACTCCATGGCCAGGATGTCTCGCGCCAAGCCGAGATCGATCATCTGCTGGTCCAGCTCGATGGTACGCCCGACCGATCTCGGCTCGGCGCGAACGCCATCGTCGGTGTCTCTATGGCCGTAGCACGAGCGGCCTCGGCTGCCGCGCGATTGCCGCTTTATGTCCATCTGGGTGGATCGTCCGCTTGCCGGCTTCCTGTGCCCATGATGAATGTCATCAATGGCGGGAGCCATGCGGACAATACCCTCGACTTCCAGGAGTTCATGATCGTGCCGCATGGCGCCCCAACTTTTGCCGAGGCGCTGCGCTACGGTGCCGAGACCTTCCATGCGCTGAAGGCAATCCTGAAATCGCGCGGCTTTCGTACCGCGGTCGGCGATGAGGGTGGGTTCGCACCGGACCTCGAGAGTAACGAGGCCGCATGCGCGCTCATCATCGAAGCCATCCGCGCAACCGGCCTCAAGCCAGGGACCGACGTCGCGCTCGCGCTCGACCCGGCCGCGAGCGCCTTCGCCGGCGATGGCGGATATGAACTTGCTCGTTCGGGCGGGGGGCGGAAGACGGCCAGCGAGCTGACCAAGCTCTACCGGTCCTGGGTGCACGCCTATCCTATTGTCTCGATCGAAGACGGTCTCGGCGATCAGGACTGGGAGGGGTTCCGGGAACATACGGCTTTGCTCGGAGCCGACCTGCAGATCGTCGGCGACGATCTCTACGTAACCAATACACAGTTCCTGTCTCGCGGCATCAAGGAGCACGCGACGAATGCTGCCCTGATCAAGCTCAATCAGATTGGGACCGTGACGGAGACCATTGAGGCCATTGCAATGTGCCGCGATGCAGGCTGGAATTACGTCGTCTCGCATCGATCGGGCGAGACCGAAGATACGTTCATTGCTGATTTCGCCGTTGCCATGGGCGGTGGACAGATCAAGACTGGCTCTCTCTGCCGCAGCGAACGAATTGCGAAATACAACCGCCTGCTCGAAATCGAGCGGGAGCTTGGGTCGCGAGCGATCTACTCGAGCCCCTTCCGCAACCCGATGCGCGTTGCCCTGCATTCCTGACGCACCGATGCGTGGCCGACGGGGCTTCAAGAGCTACGGTATCTCAGATGCTATGAAAATCGGACCATCTTCGGCACACGCAACCAATTTCGCTTGCGGATTTTCAGCCCGGAGCCGATCTCAAGTCAGACCCGAGATGTTGCGGCGGGGGTAGCGCCATGGGGCTACTTCTCTTTTGGGCGTTGCTGGCGATCGTTTCCGTTCATATCTGCTCCTGGCTGGAGACTGTTCTGTTCTCGGTGCGAATCTCTACTCTTGTCGACCGAAAATCCGCAGGTAGCGTCGGTGCGGCCCGACTGCTCGAAATCAAGCGCAACCGGATCGAGGATGCAATCGGCGCTGTCCTCATCGTCAATACAGTTGCAGGCACTCTCGGGACAACACTTGCGGGCGCCCAGGCCACGAAGCACTTCGGCGAACTTGAAGTTAGCCTGCTGTCGGTCGCTCTGATCGTCCTTCTCCTGATTGTCTCCGAGATCATTCCAAAAACTTTGGCAACCCGTTACGCGGGGGCCGCCTCCGGATTTGCTGGCTTCGTGCTTTCCTATCTTATCCGGCTCACGGCACCTATCCTCATCGTTACCAGAGGGCTTGTCCGCCTGCTTGCTCGCCGCCCGGGCGAGCGTCTCACGCGCCGTGAGTTCGCGATCCTGGTCGGCACCGCACCGAGCGACGGTGCAATCTCGCTCGCGGAATCCGCGCTCATCGGCAATCTGATCTATAGCCGCGATGTGCGGCTCGGTGATGTAATGACACCACGGTCGCTGATTTTCATGCTCGGTGAGAAGCAGACAGTTGCAGACCTTCTGACTGCTCCGGGCGCCGATGCGTTTAGCCGTATCCCACTCTTTCGCGGGACTGAGCGGGAGATCGTAGGCTATATATCGCACCGGGAAGTGCTGAAGAGATTTGCGATGGGGGTTGAAAAGGACCGAGCGCTGGAGTCGTTTCTGCACCCAATCCCACATCTGCCGGCGTCTCTCAGCGTCGGCGGGGCGCTGGAGGCACTCCTGCACGAGCATGAGTCGATTGCGCTGGTCATCGGGCGCAGGGATACGCCGATTGGGCTTGTCACACTCGAGGACCTTATCGAAGCATTGCTGGGCATGGAGATCACCGACGAAGCGGACGCTGTCGAAAGCCTGCGATTGCCTATTGCCCGATCACGCAGGCGCCGCAACTCCAACCTGCGCCGACGGCGAAGGCGGGAGCTTCCATCAGGCGACTGATCGGCAGGGGTTGACGGAGAAACCCAGGGGAGTAGATTGTTTTCGAAATGGATTCAGGGGATGGGGTTCCCCTTAAAGTGCCATTGTGGCTGATGACCCCTGCCAGAATGAGCCTCGGGACAAGGTTCCAAGGCACAGGAGGGGTCAGGACAATGCCGCGAATTGCGCAGGCGTTTGTAAATTCATGTCTACATGATTTGCTCGGGGAGCGGATCGCCAGCATCGTGATGCATGGCCGGCCGCCAGCCTCTTTGAGGCGGAGCCGAGGTAGCGTCCTTGCCGGACTTCGGCAACGATGGGAAAGGCAACTCCGTATCGGATTGAACTTCGGTGCTGGTCGCCATGATCAGCAGAGTGTCTGTTTCGCCGACTGCAATCGTTCCACGGATGTCTCCGAGCGATAATTATTAGGAGGACGAAATGATCGTGGATGAGAGGTTGGAGCGTCTCTATCGGCAGGTCGAACTTGTGAGAGGCGCCGGCGAACCGAAAAGCGGCAAGCTCTGCGTGATGTCCTTCGTCGCTTTCCTTGCCGGAGAGGTCCATTCGGACCGGCCGGCAGCGGCATCGCCTTTGATCCGGGAACTTGTCGTCAGGATCAACGACGCCATGCCGCAAGAGATGCGCCAGGAGCTGAAGCCCTTCGTCCCACGGATCCTTGGGACGAACGATGGCTGTGATGGCAGGCGCGCCGCTATATTACGTCTTGCAGCAGAAACGGATATATTGCCCAGGATTTGCCGCGACTTCATTGTATCGGATGATCGTAGGGGCTGGCGGCGGACGGGCAAGTTTCGGGAGCTCAGCGAGAAACTTTTCGGACTGACGAGCTGCTCAAACAATTCTGTTGAGACATTGCGAGACGCGAAACTTGGCGCAGCAGTCGCGGATCTGCTCTGCTACTGTGCTATAAATGCGCCAGGCGCCAATTCTGGACGATGGTACTGGGAGAAGGCGATTGATGTTCTCGATCGTGTCTGCGACATTCGCGGCGATAATCCAATGCCCAAGATCGACGAGGCACGCCTTCGTCAGCTCGAGGAGATCTTGACCAGCCGGGGGGACAGCCGGCAGCGCGCGATGAACACCACGAACGTAGTTGGGCGTTTTCGCTTCCTTCTCGCACGAACATTGCAGGCCCTGTAGGAGAGAAGGGATGGGAGCCTGACCTTCTCAGGGCCTGTGTTCGCTCCGTCTCGGTGAGATCATCTGTCGGTCCCACGATGGGCCAGGAGAAAGCGTGCTCCCAGATATTGAGTGCGCCTTAGCAATTTGGCCTCGAGCGCGTTGCATGTGGTGAAGAGCACGAATGGCAGGGAACAGCCATGGCTATCCCCTCAACAGCGGATCAATTGCTCGGTATTCTGCACAAAATCGTGGTTGCTTTGGTGCGTCGGGATGGACCGGATCCTTCTGCACGACAGCAAGTGTCCCGATTCCGAAGTCCGTTGCATTGGAATGCGGGTGGAATCGGGACACTCGCTCTTTGTTTTTCGTGGCCGGCTTATCCTCTCCGTTCGTCGCGAAATGCGACGAATTTCGAGGGCAGGACACGAGGCATCTTCCTTATCCGCTATCTTCAGAGCGATAGCCATACGGTCCGTAATCTTGCCTCAGACCTCAACCTCTCGAACCCTGCCGTCAGTCGCGCGCTCAATCGGCTTGGCGAACTCGACCTTGCGCGCCGCAAGATCGATCCTGCGGACCGGAGCCGTGTGGTCGTCCAGAGTACGCTCAAGGGTACAGCGTTCCTTCGCGACCTACGTTATGTCTTGTCCGAGGCGACCCTCCGGGCACCTCGTAACGGCGAGCATAGCGAGCAGCGTCCTTCTCCCAACTGAACGTGACACGTATCGAAAATTGATGATCCAGGCGGTAGATGGCACTTTCTCCCCGATGTGGTGCCGACAGGAGGAGTCATCATTGCGTAGCGAAGAGATTCTGGGTGTGATTTCTCTCGAAAATCGGCGAGTCTGCCAGCGAATCGTACCAGTGAAGAGGTGGATGTGATACAGGCGAACGTATCGGAGGGGAGCGCTCTACAGGAGCACGAGAGACGGCTCCTCACCGCCGTGGATGATACGATCTCAGGTTGGCTGGAGCAGATGCAGGCAATGCGGCGGATGGAAGGTGAACTCGGCGCTCGATTGATGCAGTGCCACACAGCGCGAGAGGCGGTCGGACTTAGCACTGAATGGTTGGAAAAACGACTTGACTCTCTGATTGCCACACAGCATCGCCTGATCGAGCTATGGCTCGAATGCAATGCGGAGCATTCGATCGCTGCCGCAGAATGCCGGGGCCCGGAGCGAAAGAGGAGAGGGCGGCCGGCGCAATGAGAGGCGCGCATGGCCTGCAAGGAAGGCGCGATCGCGCGAAGTGGAAAAGCTTTATCACTCACCTCGAGTGCTCGGAGACTGGCGCACACTATCCCGCCGACCGGCTCGCCACTCTGTCAGAAACAGGCAAGCCGTTGCTTGTCCGCTATGACCTAGCCGCGGCGCGGACTAGGCTTACCCGCGAGGTTCTCGCCACACGGCCTGCTGGCCTCTGGCGCTGGCGGGAACTGCTGCCCGTCCGTCACCCCGAGGACATCATAAGCCTCGGCGAGATGGCAACGCCACTTCTGCCGCTTGCCCGGACCAGCGCTGGTGTGCCTGCGCTCGTCAAGGACGAAGGACGGTTACCAACTGGCTCCGTCAAGGCGCGCGGCTTTACCACGGCGGTTTCAGTGGCCAAGGCCTTCAACGTCCGGCATCTCGCCATGTCTACCAACGGCAATGCTGGCTCCGCCCTGGCGGCCTATGCGAGCCGCGCCGGCATCCGCGCGACAATCTTCTGCCCTGAGGACACGCCGGACGTCACCGTGTCCGAGATCGCCGCCCAAGGAGCCACGGTCTATCGCGTCAATGGCGTGATCGACGATTGCGGAGGGATCGTTGCCAATGGCGTGACCTCTGCCGGTTGGTTTGATCTTTCAACCCTCAAAGAGCCGTACCGGATCGAGGGCGAGAAGACGATGGGCTTTGAACTGGCCGAGCAGTTAGGCTGGAACCTGCCGGACGTGATCTTCTATCCGACCGGAGGCGGTACCGGCCTGATCGGCATGTGGAAGGCGTTCGCCGAGCTCGAGGCAATCGGCCTGATCGACGCCCGTCGGCCACGCATGGTCGCAGTCCAGGCTGCCGGATGCGCGCCTGTCGTTCGTGCCTTCGAGCAGGGCGCCGCACATGCCAAGCGTTGGGAGGGGGCCTGCACTGTCGCCGCCGGCATCCGCGTTCCGCATGCACTCGGCGATTCCCTGATTCTGCGAACAATCCGCGAGAGCAGAGGCTTCGCCGTCGCCGTGCCCGACGACGCGATCATCACGGCGCAGGAAGAGGTCGGTCAAAAGGAAGGCGTATTGCTCTGTCCCGAGGGCGCGGCCACTTTTGCCGCTTGGCGCGTCGCTCTGACCGATGGCCGCGTGAAGCCACATGAGCTCGTCGTGCTGTTCAATTGCGCGACCGGGCTGAAATACCCCCTTCTGCCGGCAGGAATCCGGATCGACCATACCGCACCGATTAACTACACGCGTTTCGCTTCGGGGCGCTGAATTCACTTTTCCGCGTGCCCGCCACCGGTAGGGCGGCCTTCTGCAGGGAAGAGGCTTCAATCCTGATAGATCGCGATCTCCTGCCGCACCTGCTTCTTAGACCCGATCCATCACATCCCATAGCCGCTGTTTCATGGAAACTTAAACGATCATAAAGATTACCATTCTTCGAGGTATCTTGATTTACTATCCTCCTCGCTCTGCCTTTACCGTGGTACGTTGGCTTCTGTCGAATATATCGGCCTGGCGATCAAACCATTCAGAGACACTCAGTCGAGAGCCGGAAAGATGTGTTGCCCATAAATTGTTGCGGAGGAGCTTATGTTGCTCGTCCCACCAGTGTTCGGCGACCACCATGACGCTCCATGTGTTCTTGCCTTCGCCATGGTCGAGTCGATGAACCTCGATGGTCATCGCGTGATCCGGCGTTGCATGGCTGTAGCGATGGCGGCACCACCGGACACCGCCAACGCGCCACGTGGTCGCCTCAGCGTTGGGCTGCGTCGCTGCGCGAATTATTTGCCAAGCGAACAGGAAATGGCGGTCTCCGATGCGAATCATGGACTGCGCATCAAGCGATTTGAAGCTTCATATGCTGGGTTTCTGGTACGAAGCGCCAGTAGTTCACGTCCGGGCACCATGCGTATTTCAACTTCAAACTTCTTTTTTCCGGCCGAACATATCGTTCGCCAAACTGCCAAATCTTGTACGCAACGACTACAATTGCCCGGCATAATGTTCTGTTTGCCGCGCGTCGTCGGAAGCCTCTTCATCGTTAAGCGCGACGCGGTGCAAGGCCATTTCGAGATCGTTCAGGGATTGTACCGCTTCCTCATGCGCGCCAATCTCGCCGGCGGTCGCTTCCGAGCAGGATCGGCGGCGGTCGAGGGCAGCCTGCATCGCTCCGCGAGTGGCTCTGCGCACCGACGCGAGAGAAGCGCTGATTTCAGCAGCGAGGCTGCGGAGCGCGTCCTCGACCGCTTGACGGGCCGCCCAGCGCAGGTTCTCGACATTGCGCGTCACGATCCGGTCCTGTTCGGCAGCGGCGCGACGCGCTGCCTGCCGGCGGCGGAGCGCGAGGGGAAGCAGGTGGCGGGCAAAGCCAAACGAGACCTCACTCAATGTCTCGATACGGCCTGATGTGACCCAGAAAGGCTCATGCCGAGTGGCGGAAGCATTGCTTGCAGCAGGGGGCGCGGCGCGAACCTCCATGAGTTCGGCTGCTGCACGGCGGACGTCGTCGGTCAGAGCGTCGGCCCGCTGCCAGTGGGCGGCGGAAACCTCGGCAATACGGCCCGCCATCTCGTGCGAGAGCTCCTCATACGCGGCGGCGAAGAATTCGTTTGCGGCAGCGCCGAGCACTTCACCGCTCATCCCGGCGAAGTGCTCCCGCGCTCTTGCCTCGAGCGAGGTTGCCCGCCTCTCGAGATCTTCCATCATGCGTCGTTTCTCGCCGGCGATCCGATCCTCAGCATCGCGGCTCGCCTCGGCACTGTCGGCAAGCGTCCGATCGAACACCGCCATCCGCCGCTCGAGATCTTCCAGGGGCAGGCGCAGGGCGCTTAACGCGATTTCGGTTTCAAGCCTCAGCGCTTCGATTCGACCGGCTGCCTTGGCAGCGATAGCGGGTTGGAGGATGCGCGCTTTCTTGCGCATAAGCATGTCCGAAAGGTAATGCTCGAGCACAGGCAGTCCGCTTGCGGCGCGACTTGATGGATCCTGTGCCGCGCGCGCGGAGACGGCGAAAATCGGCGGTAGCTCCTTGAGATGCGCCTCCTCAACCAGCACGCGGCGGAGGAAGCGAAGCGAGGCTTCGTGTTCGCCGGGCGTAAGCAGATCAACTTTGTTGAAGACGAGGATGAGGGAGGCTGCCACTTTGCGGACGCGCGCGAGGTAGGCGAGCTCAACGGCGGTGATCGGCGGATCAGGTGAAACCACGATGATGGCGGCGTCGCATTCCGGAAGCGTCGCCTCGGCGGCCTCCGTGTTATGGCGAAAGGTGGAACCAACTCCGGGAGTGTCGATCAGGACCACGCCACGCTCCAGCAAGGGGGCGGGAAGCGCGACCTCGACGCGCGCGATTCGGAGCCGATTGCCGGGATTGGCCTCCTCTGTCACGCGAGCGACAAGCGCTGCACGTAAGGCCGCGTCATCCTCCGGGAGGAATTCCTCGATTGCGCCGTTGCGTCCAGTGACGCGGAGGTGAAGCCCGGCTCCGCCAGTGATGAAAACGGGAATTGCGGTCGCGGGCAGGACGTCGACCGGCATCACCACGTGGCCGAGGAGAGCATTGAGCAGCGAACTCTTGCCGCGCTTGAACTGGCCGAGCACGGCGAGCTGGAGACGCGACTGGGTGAGTCGTTCGGCAAGCGCACGCAGCGCTGCAGCGTGCTCTTCCTGCCCGAGCCCGGAATGCTCCGCCAGAGCAATCGCCTGCGAAAGAAGCCCGGCGAGTCCCTCGGGCCTGCCGCCCCCCTTCACCAAGCTCTCCGTGTGCCCGACAGCGCTCATTGCGCCCCGGACACCCCGGTCTCCTCGCCCGCGCCAGTCGTTCCAAGTCGGCCGAACTCGGTCAGGACTTCGCGATAGAGCGGACGCTTGAAGGCAACGATCAGCTCGGCAACGCGCTCGGCCGGAGCCCATTGCCACGCCAGGAACTCTGGCTTTTCGGGAGAATCCCCATGACCGAGATCGATCTCCGAG
>JASHVY010000527.1 GCA_030044345.1 Acetobacteraceae bacterium
ACCGCCAATGAGAAGGGCATTCCGGTCGTCGATCTCGATGCCAATCTCGACCCGGCGGTGACCCAGAAGGCCGGGGTCAAGATCGCCTTCACGATCGGCTCCGACAATATCGCGGCAGGCGGCAAGGCCGCGGACTTCCTCGCCCAGCATCTCGGCAGCAACGCGCAGGGACCGGTGCTGGTGATCGAGGGGCTGGCCGGCAATGTCACCGGGGAAGAGCGGGCGCAGGGCTTCAAGGCGGAGCTCGCCAAGGTCGCGCCGGGGCTCAAGGTCGTTGCATCGTTGCCGGGTGATTGGGACGCCAGCAAGGCGGCGAACATCGCCAATGACACGCTTCAGCGCAATCCCGATCTCGTCGCGATCTTCGCCTGCAACGACACGATGGCGCTCGGCGCGGTCGAATCGGTCTTCGCGGCCGGCAAGGGCGGCAAGGTCACGGTGATCGGCGTCGACGGCACCACGGACGGCGTCAAATCCATCAAGGCCGGGCGCCTCACCGCGACGGTGGCACAGCTTCCGTACCTGGAAGGGATCGAAGCGATCAAGGATGTGAAGGCCATTCTCGCCGGCCAGTCCGTGCCGGCCATCGTGCATGTGCCGACATTGGTCCTGACGTCCCAGGTTCTCGCGCAAGGCACCAACCCGTACCTGAAATACGTGAAGTGACGAGTCTCGAATGACGAATTTGCGGCGCGCTTCACCCGCGCGGATGAAGCGCGCCGCATCTTTTCGTTCACGGAGACGGCGATGAATTTCGGTTCCATGGCGATGCGCCGCCCCGCGGCACTGCACAGTCTCGGCAACATGATCCGGCTCGAAAGCCTGGTCGTGCTCCTGCTGCTGATCCTCGCCCTGTCGCTCGCCTCTCCCTATTTCCTGAGCGTTTCGAATGCCCTCAATATTCTGCTCGCGACCTCGGTGATCGGGATTCTCGGCTTCGGCGCGACCTTCGTCATTGCCGCGGCCGGGATCGATCTCTCCGTCGGTTCCATCCTGGGTTTCGGGGCCGTGACGGGCGCGCTTGCCGTCAATGCGCTTGATCTTCCCTGGATCATCGGCATCGCGGTTTCGCTTCTCGCCGGAGCATTCTGCGGGCTTGTGAATGGCCTTCTCACCACGCGGGCGCGCGTTCCCGCCTTCATCGTCACGCTCGGCATGCTGGGGGTTGCGCGCGGCGCCGCCCTCGTTCTGACCAACGGCCAGCCGGTCTATGGCCTGCCGGGCCCGATGGTCTGGCTCGGCCAGGGAAGGCCGTTCGGCGTTCCCGTGCCGGCGATCATTTTCCTCGGCGTGGCCGCCATCACGCACTTCGTGCTGTCGCGGACACGGTTCGGAAAATATGCTCTGGTGATCGGGGACAATCAGAATGCCGCGCGGGCGACCGGCATTCATGTCGAGCGCCATCTGGTGGCACTCTACACGCTTTCCGGATTCCTGGCGGGGCTGGCCGGCCTGGTTTCGGCCGCGCGCGTCAATTCGGGCGACCCGACCGCCGGAACCGGGTATGAGCTGGCGGCGATCACCGCTGCCATCCTGGGCGGCACCAATCTCTTCGGCGGCCGGGCCAGTGTCGTCGGCACGCTGATCGGCGCCCTGATCATGGGCGTGCTTCAGAACGGTCTCAATCTGCTCGCCGTTTCGTCCTTCTATCAGCAGATGGCGATCGGCGCGGTGCTGGTGCTCGCCGTCTGGCTCGATCAACTGAACCGTGGCAGGGGGCGCGCATGAGCCTTCTCGCGCTCAAGGATGTCCGGATGAGCTTCGGGCCGGTCGAGGCGCTCCGAGGGGTGAGCTTCTCGGTCGCGGAGGGCGAGGCGGTGGCGCTGCTGGGCGACAATGGCGCAGGCAAATCGACATTGATGAAGACCATCACGGGCATTTATCGCCCGACCGGCGGCGCCATCCGGTTCGACGGGCAGGATCTCAAGGAGAAGGACCCGGGCGAGATCCGCCGCCTCGGCATCGAGATGATCTATCAGGACCTGGCACTCGCCCGGGAGCAGGACGTGGCCTCCAACATCTTCCTCGGCCGCGAGCCGACCCGGCGCCTGCTGGGCCTGCCGATCCGGATGATCGACACGGCGCGGATCGAGGCGGAAGCCGAGACCATCATCCGCCGGCTTGGCGCGCGCGTTCCCTCCGTGCGCTATCGCGTCGGCGATCTTTCGGGCGGCCAGCAGCAATCGGTCGCGATCGCTCGCGCGCTCACTTTCTCGCCGAAGCTCGTCATCATGGATGAGCCGACGGCAGCACTTGCCGTGCGCGAGGTCGAGCATGTGCTCGATCTCGTTCGCGAGCTCAAGCGGCAGGGGATCGCGGTGATCCTGATCAGCCATCGGCTGACCGATGTCTTCGCGGTGTGCGACCGGGTGATCGCGTTGCGGCAGGGCGAGGTCGTCGCCGACGAGGCTGTCGCGGAAACCAGCATGAACGAAGTCGTCGCGCATATCGTCGGCGCGGGCTGAGGAGGGATCCATGATTCGATTCGGCATGCATTTCAGTCTCTGGGCGCCGGCCTGGACGCGCGAGGCGGCTTCGGTGGCGATCCCGGAGGCAGCCCGTTACGGGATCGAGATCATCGAGATTCCCCTGCTGGCACCCGAGACGATCGATGTCGCCCATGCCAGGGCGGTGCTGGCGGAGCATGGCATCACGCCATCCGCCTCGCTCTGCCTGCCGGAGACGGCCATGGCCCATCGCGATCCGGACGCGGCGGAGCGGTTCCTGAACCGGGCGGTCGATGTCGCCCATGCGCTCGGGTGCGTCTTTCTCGGCGGCGTGACCTATTCGGCGCTCGGCTACAAATCCGGCTCACCGCCGACGGAAGCCGAATATGACAATATCGCGAGGGCGTTGCGCCCGGTCGCGCGGCGGGCGGCGGATCTCGGGATGGTGATCGGCCTCGAGCCGTGCAACCGCTACGAGACCCATCTTCTCAACACCGCCGCGCAGGGGCTCAGGCTTTTCGAGCGGATCGGCGCGCCGAACCTGGCTCTTCACCTCGATACCTATCACATGAACATCGAGGAGAAGGGACTCGGCCATGCGATCGAGATCGCCGGGCGGGCCGCCCCCTATATCCATCTTTCCGAGAGCGATCGAGGGGTTCCCGGGACAGGGACGGTCGATTGGGACGGAGTGTTCGCCGCCGTCGCCAAGGCGGGGTTCGATCGCGATCTCGTCATCGAGAGCTTCATCAACCTGCCGCCGGAGATCGCATCCGCCTTGTGCGTCTGGCGTCCGGTCGCGAAGGATCGTCACGAAGTCCTCGGCGCCGGCGTGAGATTCCTGAAGGAGCGCGCCAAGGCCCACGGGATCGGCTGAACGCGATCACCCGTTCGCCATCCAATCCTCGATCAGGCGGCGGGCGATCGAGTCGAGCCGCGGCAGGTTGAAGCCGAGGCTTTCATGCGCCGCGATCTCGTCGCGGGTGAACCAGCGCGCATCGCGCAGCTCCTCGGGGTCGATCGTGATCTCCTCGGAGAGGGCCTCGGCGTAGAAGCCGAGCATGATCTGGCCGGGGAAGGGCCAGGGCTGGCTCGAATGGTAATCGACCCGGCCGACCCGGACGCCCGTTTCCTCGAGGACCTCGCGGGCGACAGCCTCTTCGAGGCTTTCGCCCGGTTCGACGAAGCCCGCGAGGGTGGAATACATCTTCGCGCGCGGGAAACGGGGCGAATGGCCGAGCAGCGCCCGCCTGCCGTCATGCACCAGCATGATCACGGCCGGATCGGTGCGCGGAAAATGCTGGGCGTCGCATTTCGGGCAGCGCATCATGTGCCCGGCGCTGGCGGGCAGGACGGCGGTGCCGCAGACGCCGCAGAATTTCGTTCGAGTCCGCCAATACATGAGGCCACGCGCATGGGCGAGCACGGCCGCTTCCGCCGGCGGGAGCAGGCCGGGCACCGCGCGGAGATCGACGAACTCCCCATCCGTTCCGCCGGGCAGGATGCCGGGATCTTCCGTGGCGAGATCGAAGGCGAAGACGGCCCGCCCGCCCATCAGGCCGAGGAAGGCCCAGGGGAATGGCCCGGCGCCGTCCGGCGCGCAGAAGGGAGCGCCGGCCGAGGCGGGCAGGAACACGGCTTCGGGCCGACCGGATTCGGCGCCGCGGAGCAGGCTCTTCGCCTGCCAGACCGGCAGGAAGAGGCTTCCGGGATCGGCGAGCGCGGCGGCGACCCATTCGGCGTCTTCCCGCCGATGAGCGGCGCGGTCGAGCGGACTTCCGGTATAGGGGTTCGGGCGGCGGGCGAGGATCAGGATCACGGGCGAAGAGACTGTTCAGGAATGGATAGGA
>JASHVY010000053.1 GCA_030044345.1 Acetobacteraceae bacterium
TGCTGGATGTCGAACAGCCGGTAATCGTAGGACATCAGCTTGCGTGACTCGGTAACCCAGGTCTCGGTGCCCGGATAGGGCGTGTTGACGCTGATATTCACCACGTCCGGAATCTCGAGGCACCATTGGCGCACAGCTTCGAACCGGGCATGGTCCCAGTCCGGGTCCGCAATGATGTTGATGGCGATGTTGATGCCGAGCGAGCGCGCATAGTCCAAAGCCTCGAAATTGGTCGAGAGCGGCACCCGCTTGCGGAATTTCTTCAAGCCTTCCTCGTCGATGGCCTCGAGGCCGAGGAACATCATCTTGAGGCCGAGCTTTCGCCAGGCGCGAAACACTTCCTTGTGGCGAAGCAGGACATCCCCGCGCGTTTCCAGGTAATATTGCTTGCGGATCCCGCGCCGCGCGATCGCCTCCGCAATCGCCATGCCGTGCTCGGCGCGCACGAAGGCGACATCATCGACGATGAAGACCCCCGGCTCGCGGATCGCGGCGAGCTCATCGGCGATCCGTTCCGGAGATCTGAGACGATAGCTGCGATTATAGAAGGTCCAGGCGCTGCAAAAGGAACAGTCCCAGGGGCATCCGCGGGAAAACTCGATGGATGCGGCCGGGTCCAGGGTGCCGATGAAATAGCGCCGCCGATGCCGCAGCAGGTGCCGCGCCGGCATGAGCGCATCGAGATCGTCAACGAAGACCGGCCGCGGCCCCTCCTCACGCGCCGTCACCGCGCCCGGCACCGTCGCAAGCGAATGCCCTGCGCTCACGGCAGAAAGCAGAAGCGGCAATGCCGCCTCCCCTTCGCCCTTCAGCACGCAATCGATCGCGCCGTCACCATGGGCAAGCAGGGAAGGGGCGATGAACGATGCGCTATGTCCCCCGACCACGATGACGCATTCGGGATGGCGCTGCTTGGTTGCCTTCGCCAGATCGATGATCTCGGGCACATTGGCGAGATAGTTGCACGAAAATGCGATAACCTCGGGCCGCCAGCGTTCCACCATGCGGTGATAGTGCCTGTGTGTCTCCGCCTGCAGATCGAGAAGGCGCACCTCATGCCCTGCGCGCAGAGCGGCGGCAGCGGCGAGCTCCAGGCCCAGGGGCTCGAGGCGCAGGAACACCCGCGTATACATCAGCGGGCCCGGATGGACACCCAGGATTCTCATCTGGGGATCCTCATCTGGCGCCGTCCTGTCCCGGCTCTTTCATTCAGCCCCGCTCCGCTCGTCCCGACAACACTCCTATTTCGCCGCAACCGGCCGAACAGTGACAAATGATCATCACGCAGGATAGGGCACAGAATTAGGTCTGCGATACGCGAACGATTTGAAATCGTCTCAATCTCGGGGCGCCCTGCCCACCGGATCGTGCCGCCGGATCGCGGGACGGATCTCGGCCTTACCCCTCCTTCAGATCGAACCTGACCCGCCGCAGCCGGAGCGCGTTCGTCACCACCGAGACCGAGCTCAGCGACATCGCAAGTGACGAAATGATCGGGCTCAGCAGAAGCCCGATCGCGGGATAGAGCACGCCGCCCGCCACCGGCACGCCGATCGCATTGTAAATGAAAGCGAAGAAGAGATTCTGGCGGATATTGCGCATCGTCGCGCGGCTCAGATGCCGCGCACGCGCGATGCCGGAGAGATCGCCTTTGACGAGCGTGATCCCCGCCGTCTCCATCGCGACATCCGTCCCGCTTCCCATGGCGATCCCGATATCGGCGGCAGCCAGCGCCGGCGCATCATTCACCCCGTCGCCCGCCATCGCCACCACGCGCCCCTCCGCGCGCAGACGCTGCACAACCTCCTGCTTGCGCTCGGGCGCCACGCCCGCCTCGATCTCGGTGATGCCGAGCGGCCGGGCCACCGCCTCCGCCGTGCTGCGATGATCGCCCGTCACCATGACGATGCGCATCCCCGCCGCCCGCAGCGAGGCGAGCGCCGCCGCCGTCCCTTCCTTGATCGGATCGGCGATCGCGATGATGCCGCCCGCCTTGCCGTCCACGGCGACGAAGAGCGCGGTCGCGCCGGATGCCCGCAATTCCTCCGCCTTGGTTTCGAGCGAAGCGACCGCCACCCCCTCCGCCGTCATCAGCGCCGCATTGCCGAGTACCACGCGCCGCCCCGCGATGCGCCCGCGCACGCCGGCACCCGTCACTGATTCAAAATCACCCGGCTCCTCGAGCGCGGGACCACGCTCTTCCGCCGCCCGCAGGATCGCGCCGGCCAATGGATGCTCGCTCGCCCGCTCGAGGCTCGCGGCAAGACGCAGCAGCTCTTCCTCGGCCAAGCCCGAAGCCGGGACGATCCGCGTCACGCGCGGCTTCCCTTCGGTCAGCGTCCCGGTCTTATCGACGAGCAGCGTGTCCGCCTTCTCCATCCGCTCCAGCGCCTCCGCCGAACGGATCAGCACCCCCATGCTCGCGCCCTTGCCCACCCCCACCTGGATCGACATCGGGGTCGCCAGCCCGAGCGCGCAGGGGCAGGCGATGATCAGCACCGAGACCGCGGCGATCAGCCCGTAGGCGAGCGAGGGCGCCGGCCCCCAAAGCGCCCAGGCCGCGAAGGTGAGCACGGCAACGACGATCACCGCCGGGACGAACCAGCCGGAGACCCGGTCCGCGAGGCGCTGGATCGGCGCGCGCGAACGCTGCGCCTCGGCAACCATCGTGACGATGCGCGCGAGCACCGTCTCCGCGCCCACTTTCTCCGCCCGCATCACCAGCGCGCCGGTGCCGTTGAGCGTGCCGCCGACCAGTGCCGCCCCCGGGGCCTTCGCAACCGGCATCGATTCGCCGGTCACCATCGATTCATCGACGCCGCTCCGCCCCTCCAGCACCACGCCATCGACCGGGATCGCCTCGCCCGGACGCACCCGCAGCCGATCGCCCGGCGCCACTTCCGCGCTCGGGATCTCCTCCTCGGAGCCGTCCTCCCGCAACCGCCGCGTCGTCTTCGGCGCGAGGTTGAGCAAAGCGCGGATCGCCCCGCCCGTCTCCGCCCGTGCCTTCAGCTCGAGCACCTGGCCGATCAGAACGAGCACGGTGATCATCGCGGCCGCCTCGAAATAGGTGTCCACCGTGCCATGAGCGGAACGGAATCCGGCGGGGAAGAGGCCGGGCACGAGGGTCGCCGCGATGCTGTAGAGATAGGCCGTGCCGACCCCGAGCGCGATCAGCGAGAACATGTTGAGGCTCTGGTTGACGACCGAGCGCCAGCCGCGCGCGAAGAAGAACCCGCCCGCCCAGACCACGATCGGTGTCGTCAGCACGAGCTGGATCGCATTGGAGAGTCCTGGCCGCACCCAATGCGCGAGCGCCGGCACATGCCCGCCCATGGCGAGCACCACCACCGGCACGGCGAGGATGAGCGCCCCCCAGAAGCGTCGCCGCATGGCGACGAGCTCTTCGTTCTCTTCCCCCCCAATCGTCGGCGCCAAAGGCTCGAGCGCCATGCCGCAGATCGGGCAAGCGCCCGGATGGTCCTGCCGGACCTCCGGGTGCATCGGGCAAGTGTAGATGACGCCTTTCACCGCCGCCGGTTGCGGCTTTGGCTCCGATCTCTCCAGATAATGCTCTGGATCGGCGGCGAATTTCTCCCGGCAGCCGGCGCTGCAGAAATGGAACATGCGGCCCGCATGGGCGAAGCTCTGTTTCGCCGTCGCCGGATCGACACGCATGCCGCAGACCGGATCGCGCTCGCCGCCCTCCATCTTTCCGTGCCCATGATGTTCCATCGCATGTCCGTCCATCGCGCTCTCCGCGGCCCCTTCGGCGCCCTTGTGCCGGAGGGGGACGCAGGTCTATATACCTCACCAGGGTATAGTATCAAGAGAGGCGAGAACCCCATGCACGGCGCGACACGGGAGGCGGTGGCAACGCGGCTCAGGCGGATCGAAGGCCAGGTCGGCGGATTGCTCCGCATGGTCGAGGAAGACCGTTACTGCGTCGATGTGCTGACGCAGATCACCGCGGTGCGCGCGGCCCTTCACAAGGTGGAGGAGCAGATCCTGCGCGATCATGTCGGCCATTGCGTCGCCGCGGCCTTTGCTTCGGGCGATACCGAGGATCAGCGCCGGAAGGTCGAGGAACTGGTCGAGACGATCGGCCGGATCACACGCTGAAGCAAGCGCGGCACGGCTTCGCGCTGCTCGTCACCCCGCCTTGCGCAGCGCGAGCCCGAAGGAAAGCCAGCTCACTCCTTGCACGAGCAGCTCGACCGCGATCAGCGTTCCGAGCACCCAGAGCCCGGACCAGGGCAACGAGGCATAGAGCAGGGCGGCGACGATCAGGCTGATGATGCCGCTCGCCACCAGCCATCCCCAGCTCGGCATCTCGCGATGGCGGAATCCGATCACGATCCGGATGATGCCGCCGACGACCAGCGCCGCGACCACCAGGAGGGTCAGCACCAGCGCGCCCTTGAGCGGCTCGCTCATGATGAGCAGCCCGGCGATGATCGAAAGCGCCCCGCCGAGCAGGCTCAGCACCAGGCTCTGCCATCCCCGCATCATGAAACCGTGGACGATCTGGAACACCCCGCCCACGAGCAGCATCGCGCCCACAAAGATCGTTCCGGCAATGGTGACGGAGACCACGTCGAGCCAGGCGATCACCCCGAGCACGATCAGCGCGATGCCGAGTGCGACGAACCATCCCCATTTGCCGGAGAACTCGGCGCGCTGCCGGCCCGGATTGCCGATCATTTCGGACATATGACGGTTCCTTTCGATCGTGGCGGATTGCGACCCGAAACGCAGGTGAAAGGTTTTTGCGGTGGGCGCCCCCGCTCCGTCAAGAACAGCACGACGCCCCTTCGCTCAATCATTGGGCATTCATCATCGGGGGGCAGGCTTGCGTGCCGCAGGCGGCGGGGCAAGGCTCCGCGCCCATGCACGCATCCCCCCTCACCTATCGCCGTCAGATCGAGACCATCCTGCTCGGCTGGGGCGCCCGCATCGAAGCGGCGGCGGCCACGGCCGAAATCCTTCTCTATGCCGGAATTTCCGGCATCGACAGCCACGGCATCTCGATGCTCACCGAGTATGATTCACGCCGCCGCAATGGCTGGCTCGATCTCAAGGCCAAGCCGCGCGTCATCAGCGAGACTCCGGCCTCGGTGCTGATCGATGGCGGCGGCGGCCTCGGCCATTGGCCGGGATCGCTCGCCATGGGCGAAGCGATCGCGCGGGCGAAGAGTGTCGGCCTCGCCGCCGCGTCGGTGCGCAACTCCGCCCATTTCGGCGCCTGCGGCTATTACACGAAGATGGCGGCCGAGGCCGGGCTCATCGGCATCGCCACCACCAGCGCCATGATGATCCGGGTGGCGCCGACCTTCGGCGCGGAGGCGAAGCTCGGCACCGAT
Source organism: Acetobacteraceae bacterium (assembly GCA_030044345.1). Lineage (GTDB taxonomy): Bacteria > Pseudomonadota > Alphaproteobacteria > Acetobacterales > Acetobacteraceae > JAKAWQ01. The sequence continues at coordinate 5,364 of JASHVY010000053.1, forward strand.
CCCTTCTCCTTCGCCGCGCCGGGGGAAGAGGGCAAGCCCTTCCTGCTCGATATGGCGACCACCACCGTCGCTTTCGGCAAGGTCCGCAACAAGCGCAATGAAAATCTTCCCTGCCCGCCGGGCTGGGTCCTCGATTCCGCTGGCCGGCCGAGCACGGATCCGGCGGATGTCGCGGAGCGCGGCGGCTTCCTCACCCCTCTCGGCGGCAGCGCCGAGAATGCGAGCTACAAGGGCTATGGGCTCGCCGCGATGGTCAATATTCTCTCCGCCTGCCTCGCGGGTGCTATGCCGATCACCGATCCGGCGCGCGCCACGCGCCCGGGCGGGCCGGAGATCGGCCATTTCTTCCTCGCCCTCGATCCGAAACTCTTCCGCGATCCCGCCGAATTCCGCGCCGATGTCGCCGCCTTCTGCGATTCGCTCCGCGCCACGCGCCCGCTCGATCCCGCCACGCCCGTTCTCGTCGCCGGCGATCCGGAGCGTGCCGCCGCCGAACGCCGCGCCAAGGAGGGCATCCCGATTCCGCCCGGCCTCGCCGCCCGCCTTCAGGAGATTGCCAGGGAGGTCGATGTCCCCTGGCTTTTGTGAGCGCCCGCCACGCTTCTGTCGCAACGGAGCGCGACTTCTGCTAGCGAGGGCGCGTCATTTGTCTGCACCCTCTGAAGGTACGGAAATGGAAAAAGGCCGGGCGGGACTTGATCCGCAGAACTGGGATGAGCTGCGGGCCCTCGGCCATCGCATGCTCGATGACGCCTTCGACTATCTCGAACATGCCAGGGACCGCCCGGTCTGGCAGAAAATGCCGGAAGAGCTTCGCGCGGAGCTTGCCCGCCCGCTCCCCCAGGCGCCGGAAAACCCTGATCGCGCCTATGAGGATTTCCGCCGCCTCGTCCTTCCCTATGCCACCGGCAACACCCATCCGCGCTTCATGGGCTGGGTGCATGGCGGCGGCACACCCATCGGCATGCTGGCGGAGATGCTCGCCGGCGCCCTCAACGCCAATCTCGGCGGCCGGGATCATGCGCCGATCGAGGTCGAGCGCCAAGTCATCCGCTGGGCCGCCGAAATGCTCGGCCTGCCGCGGGAAAGCTCCGGCATCCTGGTCACCGGCACCTCGATTGCCAACCTGATCGGCCTGCTCGTCGCCCGTGCCGCAACGCTCGGCGCCGCCTCGCGCCGCATCGGCATGGGCGGAACGCGCCTCACCGCCTATGCGTCCGCCGCCGCCCACAGCTGCATCCCGCAGGCGCTCGATATCGCCGGAATCGGCTCCGGGCAGCTCCGGCTGATCCCATGCGACGAACGGGGCCGCCTCGATATCTCCGCCCTCGAAGCCGCCATCGCCGAGGATCGGGAAACGGGCAACCAGCCGTTCTTCGTCGTCGGCACGGCCGGCACGGTCGATATCGGCGCGGTGGACGATCTTGCCGGCCTCTCCGCGCTCTGCAAGCGGGAAGGGCTCTGGTTCCATGTCGATGGCGCCTTCGGCGCGATGCTGGCGCTTTCCAAAAAACTGCGCCCGCTGATCGCCGGGATCGAGGAGGCCGATTCGGTCGCCTTCGATTTCCACAAATGGGCGCAGGTCCCTTATGACGCCGGCTGCATCCTCGTGCGCGACGCGGTCCGCCACCGTGCCGCCTTCGCCCAGTCGGCCGCCTATCTCCGCCGCGATTCGCGCGGCCTCGCCGGCGGCCATCCCTGGCCCTGCGATTTCGGCCCCGATCTTTCGCGCGGCTTCCGCGCGCTCAAGGTCTGGCTCACGATCAAGGTGTTCGGCGCCGAACGGCTTGGCGCGGTGGTCGAGACGAGCTGCGCGCTCGCGGCCCAACTCGCCGCCCGGATCGCGGCCGAGCCCGAGCTCGAGCTGCTCGCGCCCGTCGCCCTCAACATCGTCTGCTTCCGCTATGCCGGCAGCCGCGCCGATGCGGGATGGGATCTCGACGCGCTGAATACCGCCATCGTCGCCGACCTTCAGGAGTCCGGCATCGCCGCCCCGTCCACCACGGTGATCGGCGGCAGGCTCGCGATCCGGGCCGCCCTCGTCAATCACAGGACGGAGGAGGGGGACATCGCGGCGCTGATCGAATCCGTGCTCAGGATCGGCCGCGCGCGGAGCATGGAAGCCGCCTGACGAGCGGAACCCGCCCGAAAAGAAAAACCCTGCCGGGCCAAGCCCAGCAGGGTTAAGTCAACAGGGAGGCTTCACGTCTGGGAGACGAAGGGGGTCGGAGACCCCCGGTTTCCGATCTCGCGACCGGAACCGATACAGCCCGTGGCGTCATCTCACCGCCGCGCCAGGACCGAAGCTCGCAACCAAAGGTAATGATCACTTCTCCATTGTGCTACTGCGTAGCCAAGAAGCCGCTATACGATAAACGCATAACGTCAGCGTTCGTCTTGATTTCGCCGCATTTCACCCGCCCCGTCAGGCCGGATCAGACACCCGCCCGTGAGCGGGCGCGGCACACCGGTCGTGCCCGGAAAGCTGAGCGGCAGCCTGGCTAAGCTGCGCGCGGCGAGGAAGCCGAAGCATTGCGCCTCCAGCGCATCGCCATCCCAGCCGACCGCCTCCACCGGGTCCACCTTTACGTCGAGAACCCTGGTAAGCGCTAACATGAGGGCAGGGTTGCGTCTCCCGCCACCCGCCACCAGCCAGCGAAGCGGCGGCGCCGGCAGCGCCGCCATGGCGACCGCCCGGGCGGTGAAAGCGACGAGCGTGGCAGCCCCGTCCTCCGGCGAAAGCGCCGCGAGCCCGCTTTCGGCAAGGCGGGCCGAGAAGGACAGCCGGTCGAGCGATTTCGGCGCCGGCCGCGCGAAATAGGGATCGGCGAGCAGCCTCTCCAGCACGGCAGGATTTGCCTCTCCCGCCCGCGCCAGCGCCCCGTCCTCGTCATGGCTCCGCCCCGTGGTTCGCCGCACCCAGTCATCGAGCGGCCCGTTCCCCGGCCCGGTATCGAAGGCAACCAGCGCTCCCGCCGGTCCGATCCAGGTCACGTTCGCCACACCGCCGATATTCAGCACCGCGAGCGGCCGCGCGAGCTCCGCCGCCAGCGCGGCATGGAAGACCGGCGCGAGCGGCGCCCCCTCCCCGCCGGCTGCGACATCCGCGGCACGGAAATCATGCACCACCGGCAGGCCTGTCCGCCGCGCCAGAAGGCGCGCATCGCCGATCTGCCAGGTTTTCCGCTCGTCCGGCCGATGCAGGATCGTCTGCCCATGCATCCCGACCACATCAGCTTGCGCGCCCACGGCCGCCACCGCCTCCGCATGGCGTTCGGTGAGCGCTCTCTCGACCGCCTTGAGCTCCGGATCGTCCGGCGCGAGGTCCGCCGCCCGGTCGAGAATCACCCTGAGCCGCTGCCGCAGCTCGTCCTCGTACGGCAAGGTCACGCGCTTCCCGAAACGCGCCACCCGCACCCCATCCGTCTCGATCCAGGCGGCATCCACCCCATCGAGCGAGGTGCCGCTCATCAGCCCGATCGCGCGCCACATTCCCCTCATCCCGCTCTCATGCTAGCTGCGCCCGCATGTCATCCGCCGACTTCCTCACCGAGGCCATCGCGCGCGGCTTCGTAAAAGACTGCACGCCGGGCCTCGACGCGCTGCTCGGCGCCGGGCCGGTCGCCGGCTATATCGGCTTCGATTGCACCGCGCCGAGCCTGCATGTCGGCAGCCTGGTGCAGATCATGCTGCTCCGGCTCTTCCAGCGCCACGGCCACCAGCCCGTCGTGCTGATGGGCGGCGGCACCACCCGCATCGGTGATCCCTCGGGCAAGGATGAGACCCGCCAGCTCCTCACGGATGAGGAGATCGCCGCCAACATGGCGGGCATCCGCCGCGTCTTCGAACCCTTCCTCCGCTTCGGCACCGGCCCCGAAGATGCCATCACCGCCAACAATGCGGATTGGCTCAATCCGCTCGGCTATATCCCGCTGCTTCGCGATGTCGGGCGGCACTTCACCGTCAACCGCATGCTCACCTTCGATTCGGTGCGCCTGAGGCTCGATCGCGAGCAGCCTCTCACCTTCCTCGAATTCAATTACATGATCCTGCAGAGCTACGATTTTCGCGAGCTCTTCCGCCGCCGCAATGTACGCCTGCAGATGGGGGGCTCGGATCAGTGGGGGAATATCGTGGCCGGCATCGATCTGGTGCACCATACCGAGGGCGCGCAGGTCTTCGGCCTGACGACCCCGCTCATCACCACCGCCTCGGGCGCCAAGATGGGAAAGACCGCCGCGGGCGCCATCTGGCTCACCTCCGACCGTCTCGCGCCCTTCGATTACTGGCAGTTCTGGCGCAACACCGAGGATGGGGATGTCGCCCGTTTCCTCCGCCTCTTCACCGATCTCCCGCTCGATGAGATCGCCCGGATCGAACTGGGCGATATCAACGAGACGAAGAAGATCCTCGCAACCGAAGCCACAAGCCTCGCCCATGGCGCCGAAGCCGCCGCCCAGGCGGCAGAGGCCGCCCGCCGTATCTTCGAGACCGGCGAGTCCGCCGACCTTCCCTCGGTTCCGGTTCCCCGCGCCGATCTCGCCGAGGGTCTTCCTGCCTTCCGTCTCTTCACGCTCGCCGGCCTTGCCGGAAGCAATGGCGAGGCCCGCCGCCTGATCCGCGCCGGCGGTGCCCGCATCAATGATGCGCAAGTCACCGACGAGACCCTCACCCTCACGCTCACCGATCTTCAGAATGGCGCGATCAAGCTCTCCGCCGGCCGCAAGCATCATCGCCTGATCCGGCCGGAATAGGACGAAGAGACAGCGTTCCTGTCCCATGTTTCACGTGAAGCGCGGCCTCGATCAAGACGTTACCGCGCTTCGCGCGGGCAGGTATCTGTTCAATGTGAAGCGTCTTCGAGAATCCGGACCGGCATTTTCCCGATCTTCGCGCACCACGCGAGCGGCCCGCTCCGATGCACCGAATTGCCGGTCGCATCCACCGCCACCGTCACCGGCATATCCTTCACCTCGAACTCGTAGATCGCCTCCATGCCGAGATCCTCGAAGGCGAGCATGCGGGCGCTGGTGATCGCTTTCGCGACGAGATAGGCCGCGCCGCCCACCGCCATCAGATAGACCACCTTGTTGTCGCGGATCGCCGCGATCGCCTCCTTCCCGCGCTCGGCCTTGCCGATCATCCCGATCAGCCCCGCGCGCTCGATCATCGCGCGGGTGAATTTGTCCATGCGCGTGGCCGTCGTCGGGCCCGCCGGCCCGACCGCCTCATCGCGCACGGCAGGCACCGGCCCCACGTAATAGAGAAAGCGGTTGGTGAAATCGACCGGCAGCGCCTCACCCCGCTCCATCATCTCCGCGATCCGCTTGTGCGCGGCATCGCGGCCGGTCAGGATTTTTCCATTCAACAGCAATCCATCGCCGGCCTTCCATTCCGAAAAATCCGCCTTGGTGATTCCATCGAGAAAAACGCGCTTTTTGCCCGCGCTCAGATCCTCGTCGATCACCGGCCAGTCCTTGAGATCGGGCAGCTTAAGCTCCGCCGGCCCGGACCCATCGAGCGTGAACCCAACATGCCGGGTCGCGGCGCAATTCGGAATGATCGCCACGGGCAGCAGCGCCGCATGGGACGGGTAATCGCGGATCTTCACGTCCAGCACCGTTGTCAGCCCGCCGAGCCCCTGCGCGCCCACGCCGAGCGCATTCACTTTTTCATAAAGCTCGAGCCGCAATTCCTCGATCCGGTTCTTCGCCCCGCGCGCTTTCAGCTCCTGGATATCGATCGTCTCGGTCAATGCCTCTTTCGCGAGCAGCATCGCCTTCTCGGGCGTGCCGCCAATCCCGATGCCGAGAATCCCCGGCGGGCACCAGCCCGCGCCCATTTCCGGCACCGTCCGCACCACCCAATCGGTGATCGAGTCCGAGGGCGCCAGCGTGGTGAACTGCGCCTTTGCCTCGCCCCCACCGCCCTTGGCCAGGACATGTACGCGAAGCCGATCGCCCGGCACCACGCGATGATGGATCACCGAAGGCGTATTGTCCCCGCTGTTCCGCCGTGCGCCCGCCGGGTCGAGAACGATCGATTCACGCAACGGATTGTCCGCATCAAGATAGGCGCGCCGCACGCCCTCATTCACCATCTCTTCGAGACCCATGGTGGCACCATCCCAGCGCACATCCATTCCAATCTCGAGAAAGACGGTGACGATGCCGGTATCCTGGCAGATCGGCCGGTGCCCGAAGGCGGCCATCCGCGCATTGATGAGAATTTGCGCGATCGCGTCCCTGGCGGCCGGCGACTCCTCTCGCTCATAGGCAGCCGCCATCGCGCGAATGAAATCGGGCGGATGATAATAGGAA
>JASHVY010000054.1 GCA_030044345.1 Acetobacteraceae bacterium
CCAAAGGGAAGCCATGAAATTGATCGAGAAAACAAAGCTGGAGCGTGATGACCGAAAATCATCACGCCCTAGTGGGCGAGCGCGGCAGGCTCGAGGGGTGGTTCGCCGGCCGCGCTCGTGCGCAGCGGCAGATCACGCATGCCGGCGAGGATTATGAGCCCAACGGCCATCGCCGCCGCGCATGCCACGAAAGCGAGATGAAAGGCCCCGGCGAGCGCCATCTCCACATGGGGCAGCATCGCGGGCGAAACACCCGGCAGTCCGTTGCCGCCCGGACGCACCTCACCGAGATCGATATGGGCGGTGATGCCGATGCGGGCGAGGCGGCCGGCGAAGCCAAGCGTGAGCAATGCGCCGACCAGCGTGGTGCCGAAGGCGCCGCCCATGGAGCGGAGGAAGAGAAGGCAGCCGGTGGCGGCGCCGATATCGCGACGATCGGCCGCGTTCTGCACGCAGACGAGGGCGCTCGGCATGACCATCCCGATGCCGAAGCCGAGCACGAGCTGGAAGGCCACCAGCACCGACGGCGAGGTCTCGGTGCCGGTGAAGGTCAAGAGAACGAAGCCGATCAAAACGGCCGCCACGCCGGCGATCATGATCGCCTTCATCCTGCCGCGCCGGCGCGCAAGCGAGCCGGCGAACCAGGCTCCGGCGCAGCTAGAGCCGAGAAAGGGCACCACCAGAGCACCGGAAGCGGCAGCATTGACGCCGCGCACGAGCTGGAAGAAGAGCGGCAGGAGGAAACTGCCGGCGAAGAGCGCGAACGAGCCGCAGAAGGCAATCGCGACGCCGCGCACGAAGACGGCATTGGCAAAGAGACGCGGCGGCAGCAGCGGATCGACGACGCGTTTTTCCTGACGCACCAGCAGCACCATCATCACGAGGCCGAGCGCCACGAGACCGAGCAGCGGCGGCGCTGTCCATGGCATCTCGACCCCGCCCCAGCTCAGGACCAGGAGCCAGGCGCTCACCGCACCCGTAAGAAGCACTGCGCCGGCCCAGTCGATCCGGGCCTCGCGGGCGCGTGGGCGGAGCATTCGAAGCGCGCGGTCGCAAAGGAGCAGCGCGATCAACGCGAGCGGCAGATTGAACCAGAAGATCCACCGCCAGCTCAGCGTGTCGGTGATCCAGCCACCGACGATCGGCCCGGCGATCGAGGCAATCCCCCAGGTGGACGCCATGTAGCCCTGATAGCGTCCGCGCTCACGCGGGCTCACCACATCCGCGATTGCAGCCTGTGACATCGCGAGCAGCCCGGCTCCGCCGATACCCTGTATCGCGCGGGCGGCGACCAACTGCCAGAGGCTGTGCGAAAGTGCGCAGAGCGCCGAAGCAAATCCGAACACCGCAAGCGCCACCATGAGCGGCTTGCGCTCGCCATAGATGTCCGAAAGCTTGCCATATACCGGCGTCATCGCCGTCGAGGTCAGAAGATAGGCGGAGACGATCCAGGCGAGATGGCTGAAGCCGTGCAGATCGGCGGCCATCGCCGGCACTGCCGGAATCACCACGGTCTGATCGATCGCGGCGAGGAAGATGCAGAGGAGAATGCCGCTTAGAACCTTAAGAATCTGCTGGTGCGAAAAACGCAGCGGGGCCGCCTCCGTCTGCGCCTCACTCACCTCCATTGTCGTTTCGTCTCCATGTCCTGTCGGCACCGGGGCCGACGCCGACCTCGCCTCTCGTGCGAGAGGTCAATAACAAAGCCATGCAAACCAATGGTGATCCTACCGCGCCGCGGCATCGCCGCTAGCGCGAGACGCTCAACCCTGCTCCGCGTCGATGGCGGATAGGGAAAGCATCAGCTCCGGCACGCGGCCACCATCGCGCAGATGCCGCTCGAGCACCGCGTCGACATCGGCCGGAGAGGAGACTCGGTACCAAACACCTTCGGGATAGATGACGACGCAAGGCCCTTCTTCGCAGCGGTCCAGACAAAGAGAGGTATTGATGCGGGTCGCCGGCAGTCTTAGCTCCTTGGCGCGCGCTTTCATGTAGTCGCGGAGCTTCTCCGAGCCTTTGGCCGCGCAGGAACCCCGGGGATGGCCGTCCGGGCGGCGATTGCAGCAGACGAAGACGTGCGAACGATAATAAAGGGGTGGATCGGCGGCATCGGGGCTGCCCATTCTCCTGCGGTCCTCAAACTGTGCGGTCCTCCCTATGTGGCGGCGGAACCGCGAAAGGGCACCCCCTCATGGAACAAAGAACGGAAACCGGACAGCTCGCCGGGAATCGGCTCCGTTTCGCTTCCTCGCCTTATCTGCTCCAGCATGCCGACAATCCGGTCCATTGGCGGGAATGGGGCACCGCGGCGCTCGCCGAGGCGCAGGCGGAAGGAAAGCCGATCCTGCTCTCGATCGGCTATGCCGCCTGCCACTGGTGCCATGTCATGGCGCACGAATCCTTCGAGGACCCGGCGATCGCAGCGCTGATGAATCGCTGGTTCGTCAATATCAAGGTCGATCGCGAGGAGCGGCCGGATATCGATCACTTTTATATGAGTGCGCTGCAGGCGATGGGCGAGCATGGCGGTTGGCCGCTGACGATGTTCCTGACGCCCGCCGGCGCGCCGTTCTGGGGCGGGACCTATTTCCCGCCGGAGCCGCGCTGGGGCAAGCCCTCATTCCGCCAGGTGCTGGAGGCGCTTGCCGAGGCCTGGCAAAGGGACGCGGAGAAGGTTGCGCAAAATGCCGGCGGGCTGGTCGAGCATTTGCGGGCGCTCGGGCGGTCTCGGCCGGGCCCTTTGCCGGAGGGTGCGGCGCTGGGGAAGGTCGCGGCCTCGGTGCTGGGGGCGACGGACCCGGAATGGGGCGGCCTGCGCGGCGCGCCGAAGTTCCCCAATGCGCCCCTCTTTCGCTTCCTCTGGCAGGATTCCTTCCGATCGGGAAAGAGCGAAGGGCGGGACGCGGTACGGCTGATGCTGGCGAGGATGAGCCTGGGCGGGATCTACGACCATCTTGGCGGCGGTTTTTCCCGTTATGCAACGGACGGCCATTGGCTGGTCCCGCATTTCGAGAAGATGCTTTACGACAACGCGCAGCTTCTCGAACTCCTGGCCCTGGCCCAGGCGGACGAATCCGAACCCCTTTTTGCCGCGCGGGCAAACGAGACGGTGGGCTGGCTCGCACGCGAGATGCGGGCGGGGGATGAGGACGGATTCGCCTTTGCCGCCTCGCAGGATGCGGACAGCGAGGGCGAAGAGGGAAAATTCTATGTCTGGGGGGAGGCCGAGATCGACGCCGTGCTCGGCCCTGACGCGGCCGCCTTCAAGCGCGCCTATGGGGTGACGCCTGAGGGCAATTGGGAAGGGCACACGATTCTCAACCGCGTCCCGCCCTTCGGCGATCAAGCGGCCGAGGCGACGCTGGCCCAGAATCGGGCGCAGCTTTTCGCCGTGCGGGAACCACGGGTGCCGCCGGGGCGCGACGACAAAGTGCTGGCGGACTGGAACGGGCTGGCTGTCGCGGCCCTCGTGCGGGCGGGCCAGGTGTTCGGCGAGCCGGGCTGGGTCGCGCTCGCGGCGCGAGTGTTCGATTTCGTGCGGGCGCATCTCGGGCAGCCGGACGGGCGGATCGCCCATGCCTGGCGGGAAGGAAAAATCTCCGCAGCCGGCCTGCTCGAGGACCAGGCGGCGATGGCGCGGGCGGCGCTCGCACTTTATGAGGCAGGCGGGGAGCCGCAGCGGCTCGAAACGGCGCTCGCCATCGTCGCCGCGGCCGAGCGGCACTTCGCCGGGCCGGAGGGCGCTTTCTTCTCCAGCGCCGACGATGCGGTGGACCTGCCGCTCGGGGCGGAGAGCCGGGCGCTGGTGGCGGAAGATCATGCCGTGCCGTCGGGCAATGGAATGCTCGCGGAGGTTTTCGCCCGACTCTTCCATCTGACAGGGCAGGATGCCTGGCGGGTGAAGGCGGAGCGGCTGATCGGCGCCTTCATGGGGCATGAGCAGGCGCTGATCGCGATGCCCGGCCTGCTCGGAGCCGCCGATCTGCTGGCAAATGGGGCGAGCGTGGTGATCGCGGGGGAAGCATCGGATCTCGCGGCGGTTTCCTTGCGCGCGGCCGATCCTGCCGTGGTGGTGCTGCAGGTCCCGGATCCGTCCCTTGTGCCCGTGGGGCACCCGGCGCACGGCAAGAGCGCGGGGGCCTATGTTTGCCGCGGAGGGGTCTGCAGCCTGCCCGTGGATGAGGAAGCGGCGCTGGCTGGGTTGCTGCGGCGCACTTGACAGAGGAGACGGGCGGGTCTCGCATCCGCGCTTTCGCGAATGCGGCGTAAAATCGAATGCCCGAACTTTCGGTTGCAACCCCGCTCGGGCCGCTCACTCTCACCGAGACGGCGGGGACGATCACGGAACTCGACTGGCGTTCTGCCGGCGAGCCCTTTGAGACGCCGCTTCTGCGGCGGGCGTGCCTTTGCCTTGAGCGCTACTTTGCAGGGCGCGTGGAAGAATTCGACTTGCCGCTCGCGCCGGCGGGAACCGCGTACGAGCGGCGGGTATGGGCAGCGCTTCGTGCGATCCCCTATGGCATGACGCGGACCTATGGCGAGATCGCCGCCGTGGCGGGTGGATCGGCCCGTGCTGTTGGGCGGGCCGCGGGGCGGAACCCGATCCCGATCCTCATCCCCTGCCATCGCGTGCTGGCCGTGGATGGGATGGGCGGGTTTTCCGCGCCGGGCGGGGTGAGAACCAAGCGGACGTTGCTGGCGCTCGAGGCGCGTGTTCTCGGCCCCAGCCATTCTGCCCAGGGCGAGCTTTTCCAGGCCGGCGGCAGGCCGGACTTCGTAACCAGCGAGGCAAGAGCATGACGAAGGCGATCCGAATCCACCAGCCCGGCGGCCCGGAGGTAATGAAGTCGGAAGACGTGCCGACGCCGGAGCCGGGGCCGGGCGAGGTGCTCGTGCGCCATGCGGCCGTCGGGCTCAATTTCGTCGATGTCTATTTCCGCTCGGGCCTCTACAAGGCGCCGAACCTTCCCTTCACGCCGGGGATGGAGGGGGCGGGGACCGTGGTGGCGGTCGGGCCCGGGGTCAGCGAATTCAAGCCGGGTGATCGGGTGGCCTATGGCACCGGCGCGATGGGCGCCTATGCGACGGAGCGGGTCATCGCGGCGGAACGGCTGCTCAAGCTGCCCGACGCGATCGACTTCCAGGCCGGAGCGGCGATGATGCTGGCGGGCATGACCGCCCAATATCTGCTGCGCCGGACCTATCCGGTGAAGCGCGGCGATACGATCCTGGTGCATGCCGCGGCCGGCGGCGTCGGGCTGATCATGTGCCAGTGGGCGAAACATCTTGGCGCGAATGTGATCGGCGTCGTCTCGACCCCGGAGAAGGCCGAGCTCGCGCGCGCGAACGGCGCGGACCATGCGGTGGTGGGGCACGCGAACCTGCCGGCCGAGGTGAAGCGGCTCACCGGCGGGGCGATGGTGCCGGTGGTCTATGACAGCGTCGGCAAGGATACCTTCATGGCGAGCCTCGATTGCCTGGCCCCGCTTGGGATGATGGTGAGCTTCGGCAATGCGTCGGGCCCGGTGGGGCCCGTGGATATCGCGATCCTGGGGGCGAAGGGCAGCCTGTTCCTGACCCGGCCGAGCCTTGCGACCTATGCGGCGAAGCGCGCCGATCTCGAGCGGATGGCGGCCGAACTCTTCGAGGTGGTGGCGGCCGGCATCGTGAAGATCCGCGTCAATCAGACATTTCCGCTTTCCGAAGCGGCGGCGGCGCATCGCGCGCTCGAGAGCCGGCAGACCACCGGCAGCACGGTGCTGCTGCCATAATCTCTTCCTCGGGATAGATCGCTGGCGCCCGGCACTTCTTGTCGGGCTTGGTGTTACAATATGTGACGAACCGGCGGCGCAATGCAGGGCGGCCTCGCAAGTGCGAGGGGTTTTCCGCGCCTGCGCCGGGGATGATTATTCTCTCATGCTTAGCCGTTCACGAATCGCCGGGCCGGAGCGTCCACAACCGCCGGCGATGTCCCGCCGCGCGCGGGTCACTGCCATGATCGTCGCCTGTGCGCTCTTCATGGAGAATCTCGATTCGACGGTCGTTGCGACGGCGCTGCCGACCATGGCGCGCGACTTTCACACCGCGCCGGTGAACATGAGCGTGGCGCTCACCTCGTATCTTTTGAGCCTCACCGTGTTTATCCCGGCGAGTGGATGGGTCGCGGACCGGTTCGGTAGCCGCACCGTGTTCCGCACGGCGATCGTGGTTTTCACGCTCGGCTCGATCCTGTGCGGACGGGCGGAGGGGCTTTGGTTTCTTGTGCTCGCGCGCATTCTCCAGGGAATCGGCGGGGCGATGATGGTGCCGGTCGGGCGGCTGCTGCTGCTCCGGACCGTGCCGAAGAACGAACTCGTTGCGGCGATGGCCTGGTTCACCACACCGGCCTTGATCGGGCCGGTGCTCGGACCGCCGGTCGGCGGCTTCATCGTGACCTACGTCTCATGGCACTGGATTTTCGACATCAATGTGCCGATCGGCGTGCTCGGGGTCGTGCTGGTGAGCCTCTTTATCGAGGACATCGAGGACGCGCCGCCATGGCGATTCGACTGGACAGGTCTCGTGCTGAGCGCGGTGACCCTGGTCTGCCTGATGTACGGGCTGCAAATTGCGAGCAAGGGTATCGTGCCATGGCCAGTGGGCCTCGGCATGGTCGCGGTCGGCGCGGCTGCGGGCATCGCCTATTATCTGCACGCGCGGGTCACCGAGCATCCGCTCGTCGATCTTTCGCTGATGCGCATCCCGACCTTCGGGCTTTCGGTGACGGCGGCAAGCTTCTTTCGCATCGGCATCGGGGCGCTGCCGTTTCTGCTGCCGTTGATGCTGCAATTGGGCTTCGGGATGAGCGCGG
>JASHVY010000528.1 GCA_030044345.1 Acetobacteraceae bacterium
CCAGAGCCGCGAGCCGATCAGATCATCCAGTTGCGGCACGGTGCCGCTCGCATTGCCCGGCGCGAGCGGCAGATCGCCCCACCATCCGCGCCGATCCGTCGTTCCGTCCGGAATCACATCGTCCGCGTTGGCGAGCCGATCGCTCATCAGGCTAATGATCACCGCGGTCTCGAGACCCTGGTCCTGCCGCAGGTCAGGCCCCGCCATGACGAAGTCCCCCTCGAGGAGCACCTCGTTCCAAACGATCGCAATGTCGGTCATTCTGCGGTGTTATGAATCCAACATAAGGTTGCAGGCATGAGCGGACCTAACGGCCGACTTGGGTGGATTTGCAACGATCCGCTTCTACTCAAAGATGCTTGCAACCGGGCGTTCTGTTCATGGCTGGCTCCGGACGAAGCGGAAGGGTTGCTTTGAAATACAAAGCTTCAACGAGCAGACGTTCGTTCGTGCAGCTTGGGGCACGGCAGTTTATGGGGTGACGCGATTCTTCGCGTGGGCGCTCATTCGGTGCATCGTTATGCAACGATCGGCGATTTGCCGCCGCATTCAGCCAGGCAATATCGGGGCGCGGTTCCTGCGCGCTTTAGAAACTGCCTTCAGTGGCTCTCCGCTATTGGGGCGGAAGCGCACGCAGGTACGGGTAGCCGTCGTTGATTTTGGGGCTGATGCCCCAGACGGTATTCAAGAATCCGCCTGGCAATTTGGATTTCAATTGAGCCGTGGTCAGGCCCTTGCCACCCGCGCTCGTCGTCTGGCCGCTGGTCTGCGTGTCCCAGTAGGAGTCCGTCACCGTGCCGAAATTCACCCCGACCAGCCCACCCAGCGTGCCGCCGGCGCCGCCGCTCACCTTTCCGATCGAATAGGAAGTGTTGATCGTGCCGCCCGCGTCGTTGTAGCCGACCAGCCCGCCGACGTCGCTGTCTTTGCCGCCGGTGACCTTCCCGGTCGCGTAGGAGTCGCTGATCGCGCCGTCGTTGTAGCCGACCAGCCCGCCGGCATCGCTGCCTTCGCCGCTGGTGACCGTGCCGGTCGCATACGAACCGCTGATGATGGTTGCGGAGGAGTAGAAGTTGGCGCTGTAGCCGACCAGGCCGCCGACATCGCTGCATCCGGAAGCGTTGCATCCGCCGCCGGTGACCGCACCGGTCGCGAAGGAATTGCTGATCGCGCCGTTGTTGTTCTCCCCGACCAGCCCGCCGACTCCGGTAGCCCCGGCGACGGTGTCCGTCACGTTGCCGTGCGCGGAGGAGCCGCTGATCGTGCCGGTGTCATTCCACCCGACCAACCCGCCGACCGCGCTGCATCCGAAAGAGTCGCATCCGCTGCCGCTCACATTTCCGCTCGCGGACGAATCCGTGATCGCCCCGCCGTTGTACCCGCCCAGCCCGCCGACATCGCTGTCATCGCCGCCGGTGACCTGCCCGGTCGCGTAGGAATCGCTGATCGTGCCGCCGTTGTCTCCGACCAGCCCGCCGACCTCGCTGTCATCGCTCCCGGTGACCTTGCCGGTCGCGTAGGAGCCCGTGATCGTGCTGCCGTAGTTATTCCCGACCAGCCCGCCCACCTGGCCGTCGTCTGCCGTGTCCGTGACCTTGCCGGTCGCGTAGGAATCGTCCTCGATCAGGCCGTAGTTGTTCCCGACCAGCCCGCCGACCGCGCTGCCATAACCGGTCTCCGTCACCGCACCGGTCGCGTGGGAGTCATCGATCGTGCCGTCCGCGTCGTTGTATCCGACCATCCCGCCGACCGCGCTCGCCTCGCCAGTGTCCGTGACCGCGCCGGTCGCGGACGAATCCGTGATCGCGCCATCGTTGTACCCGGCCAGCCCACCGACCGCGCTGTCCTCGCCGCCCGTGACCTTCCCGGTCGCGTAGGAGTCGCTGATCGTCCCGTCATTGTCCCCGACCAGCCCGCCGAGGTCGATATACTCGCTGCCACTAACCGCGCCGGTCGCGTAGGAATCGTTGATCGTAGAGCGGCTGAAATTGGTGACATTAGTGAGCCCGACCAGCCCGCCGACAGTGCTGTCGCTTCCACTTCCGGTGACTTTTCCGGTCGCGTAGGAGTCCTCGATCATGCCGCCATTGTTCCCGACCAGACCACCGACAGAGGCGCCGTCGCCAGTTTCCGAGATCGCGCCGGTTGCGTAGGCGTTCGTGATCGTGCCATCGTTGATCCCGGCCAGCCCGCCGACATAGGCTCCGTTGGCCCCGCCGGTTATGGACCCGCCGATGAGGCCAATGTTTTCAATGGCTCCGTCGCTGCCGACCTGGCCGAACAGGCCGACATAAGTACTGGCACTGTCGTCGATCGTCAGGTTCTTGATGGTGTTGCCGAGGCCGTTGAAGGTGCCAGCGAAATTCGCGATCAATGGCGCCGTGTATGTCGTGCTGCTGGCGTTGAGATTGTCCGCGAGGGCGTAGTATCCGCTCGAGCCGACCGCTTGAAGCTCAGGGACGGTCCAGATCAGCGTGTAGGCATTGCCGTTGATATTGAGCGCGCCCTCGCCCGGGGTGGTGAACTGGATGTCGCCCTCACCCATGGCGATGTTGAGGGTGCCACCGCTGCTCGTGCCCCCGACATTGTTGTCGGTGACGATGTCGAGCGTGCCGTCGCCCTTGACGGTGATGGCGGCGTTCACATTGACGCTATGGAAGGCCGAGAGTGTGAGTGTCGCCTTGCTGCCCCAGGTGATCGGCGCATCGACATTGATGTCGCCAGGCCCCGGCGTGGGAATGCCGATGCCCGAGGCGCCGTGGGCAGTGGTCTCGATGGTGACGTTGGCACCGAAGCCGAGGCCGAGATCGATGGCGAGCGCCGAGATCGGGCCGATGGTCATATCGACCGGGTCGATGACCCAGGAGCCGCCCTGGCCGGCATCGATGGTGGCGGCGCCGAGCGTGAGGGACTGGCCCGAGGTCTCGATATGCCCGCCCGCGCTGCCCGCGAGAATCTGCGCCCCCGTTGCGATGCTGGTGCTGGCGGACTCATTGGTCACGCCGGGCTCGATCCCGACCAGCACGCTGCCGCCCCTGGTGCCGGAAGCGGAAAGTTGCGCCGTGGCATCGAGCACCGTGGTCTTGCCGTCCGCGACGATCTCTCCGCCCGTTCCGTCCGCATTGGTCGCCGTCACCGTGCCCGAGACTTCGGCCGTGCCGTTCGGCGCCGTCAGCCACACCTGGCCGGCGATGCTCTTCGTCCCCGTGGCCTGGATCACGCCGCCGCGATTGCCGGCCAGCGCATAGAC
>JASHVY010000529.1 GCA_030044345.1 Acetobacteraceae bacterium
AGCGAGGTCTGCTCGATCTACACGCTGCGGCCGGGCGAGATTCTTGAGCTCGTGGCAACGGTCGGGCTGACGCCGGCAGCCGTCGGGCGGACGCGGCTGCGTGTGGGCGAGGGTGTGGTCGGGCTGGTCGCGGCGACGGGTCTGCCGCTCAACCTGCCGGATGCGCAGAACCATCCTGCCTTCGCCTACCGGCCCGAGACCGGCGAGGAGCCCTATGCCTCGATGCTGGCGGTTCCGGTGCGCCGGGCCGGCCAGTTGCGCGGCGTGCTGGTGGTGCAGAATCGCCTGCCGCGGCTCTTCGCGCAGGATGAGGCGGACGCGCTGGAGACGGTGGCGATGCTGCTCGCCGAGCTGCTGCCCAATGGGAGGGATGCCGCGCCGCCGGAGGAGGGGTTCGGGGCGGCGCTCTCGCGCCGCTTCGCCGCGACCCCGCTCGCGCCCGGCCTCGTCATCGGCACTGTCCTGCGGCGCGGCGTGCTGCCCCAGCCCGCGCGCCTGCTCGCGGAGGATATCGTGGCCGAGCAGGCGCGCCTGGAGAAAGCCTGGCGGGCGATGCGCCAGCGCCTGGATACCCTGCTGGCCGATCGGCTGCCCGAGCCGGGCGCGCCGCGCGAGGTTCTGGAGGCATACCGGCTGGTCGCCGCGGATGCCGGCTGGTTCGAGCGGATGGCGACGGCGGTGAAAGGCGGGCTGACGGCGGAGGCGGCGGTGCACCGGGTGGCGGTCGATCTCCGCCGGCGCATGCGCCGGCTGGGCGATCCCTATCTGCGCGAGCGGCTTGCCGACCTCGAGGATCTTGCCGGCCGGCTGCTTGACGCGCTCGGCGCCTCCTCGACGCCGAGTGTGCTGCCGCCCGGGACGATCCTGATCGCCCGTCGGCTTGGCGCGGCCGAGCTGATCGACTGGCACGCGCGAGGCGTGATCGGGCTGGTGGTCGAGGAGGGAACACCGCACGGCCATGCCGCGATCCTTGCCCGGGCGCTCTGCCTGCCGGCGCTCGGCGGCGCGCAGGGTCTCATCGAGACGGCGAACGACGGCGAAGAGGCCGTGCTCGACGCCGATGAGGGGCGGATGATCCTTCGCCCGGAACTCGACGTCACGCAGAGCTATCGCACGGCGCTGGCCGCCCGCACGGAGGAGCGGACGGTGCTGCTCACCTGGCGCAAGCGGATGGCGGCGACCGCCGACGGCATCCGGCTTCGCCTGATGCTGAATATCGGCCTGCCGCGTGAGATCGAGCAGCTCGCGGCGACCGGGGCGGACGGTGTCGGCCTCTTTCGCACCGAGATCGCGATGATGGCGGCCGGGGCAGTGCCGGACGTGGCGGAGCAGGCGGCGATCTATGCCAGGGTGCTGGATGCCGCGGAAGGATCGGAGCTCATCTTCCGCACCCTCGATCTCGGCAGCGACAAGCTGCTGCCGGGTGCTCCGCCGGCGGCGGAGGGCAACCCGGCCATGGGCTGGCGCAGCCTCAGGGTCGGGCTCGACCGGCCGGCGGTGCTGCGGCGGCAGCTCAGGGCGCTGCTGCTCGCCGCCGATGGGCGGCCGCTCTCGGTGATGTTTCCGATGGTGGCGACCGTCGAGGAGTTTCAGGCCGCCCGCGCCTTGCTCGAGGCGGAGCTGGCGCGGATCGGCCGCAAGCCGGAGCGGCTCAGCGTGGGCACGATGCTCGAGGTGCCGGCGTTGCTCTGGCAGCTTCCGGGGCTCCTCGCCGCAGTGGATTTCATCTCGGTCGGCACCAATGACCTGATGCAGTTTCTCTTCGCGGCGGACCGCACCGCGCCCGGCATCGCCGGGCGCTATGACGTGCTCTCGGCGCCGATGCTCGACCTGCTCGAAACCCTTGCCGAGCAGGCTGAGGCGGCGAGGGTGGCGGTCTCGGTGTGCGGGGATGCGGCCGGCGACCCGGTGGTGGCCCTCACGCTCGCCGCGCTTGGGATCACGACGCTTTCGATGTCCGCCCAGGCGCTGCTGCCGCTCAAGGCCTGGATGGCGCGGATGGATCTCGCCTCCTTCCGTCCGGTGCTCGCCTCCATCCGCCGGGCTGCCACGGGCGGTGCCTCGCTTCGCGAGACGATCGCGGCCTGGACGCGCGAGCAGAACCCGGAGGAGACGCCGGGGGAGCTGGCGGGCGGCGAGGGCGGTGAACGGCGCGGTTGACGCTCATCGTAACGAACCGGCCGGCAAGGTTGGCAAGATGCAGGAATTTAGGCTAAATTACGTGTGAGCCACGCTTGGTCTGCGGCTCGCGCTTGATAGCTGCCGATCGATCATGGATCGGCCACGGAGACCGGACCCGTGTTGCACGAGCGAAAGGCTAGACTGGCGGAGGGGCATGCGATCATGTCGTCCGCGCAGAACGATATCTCATCGGCGCCAGGGCCTTTGCCCAGGCGCGGATCCGTGCGTGCATCCGGTGTCGGAGCGGAGCTGCGCGACGCGCGGGCGTTGCGTGGCTGGGATCTCGAGGCGTTGGCGGAGAGCCTGCGCATCCGCGCCTCCTATCTCAAGGCGATCGAGGATGGGCGGGTCGGCGATCTGCCCGGGAATGCCTATGCGCTCGGGTTCCTCCGCACCTACGCGACGGCCCTCGGCCTCGATCCCGACGATATCACCCGCCGTTTCCGCGCCGAGGTGGCCGAGGTGAATGCCAGGACGGAGCTGACCTTCCCGGCGCCGGTCCCGGACCGGGGCGTGCCGGCGGGCGTGGTCGTGCTGCTCGGCCTGGTGCTCGCGGTCGGCGCCTATGTCGGCTGGTACAGCCTGGCCGATCATGCGGCGGCGCCGAACCCGGTGGGCCCGGTGCCGGAGCGGCTGGCGCGGCTCGCCGACCCGACGGCGCTCGCGCCCCCGCACGTGATGTCGGCTCCTTCGTCAGCTTCGGGACCGGCTTTGGCGACCGCACCCGCCGCCGCGCCCATCGCCGCGATGGGCGCGGCAATGGGTCCGAAAGCAACCCCGGACGCGACAGCGGGTCCTTCCCCGGCGGGCGCGCCGGCCGCGATCGTAACCGCCGAGAAAACGCCGGCAGCCCCGCGGGCTACCGTTTCCAGCACCGTTTCTGGCGCCGTGTCCGGTCCTGCTGTCGGGTCTGTTTCCGGTTCCGGGCCTACGGCGCCTGCTCCTGCATCATCCTCGTCGATGGCCTCGAATGCGGCGCTGGAAGCTGTCTCGTCGCTGGCGCCGCCGGCCAATGCCGCGATCCGGCCGGCTCAGCCGCCCGGGACGATCACCGTGCTGGCGACCGCCGCCGCCTGGATCGAGGTCCGGGATTCCACCGGCGCCGTCGTCTTCACCAAGCTCATGCAGCCGGGCGAGTCCTGGACGGTGCCGCGCCGCGCCGGCCTCGTGCTCACCACGGGCAATGCCGGCGGCACTGAGCTCCTGGTCGATGGCCGGCCCGCGCCGCCGCTCGGCAGCCAGGGCATGGTCGTGCGCGACCAGCCGCTCGATGCCGCGTTGATCAAGGCCGGCGCCCTGCCGGCCCAGATCGCCGCGGCCGCTTCGGGCACACCCGCCTATGTGCCGGCCTCCGTCCACGCATCGCAGAGCAGCGACACCACACAATGAATTATCGTCCCTATCAGCATATCGAGCGCCGGCGTTCGCGGCGGATTCATGTCGGCCCCGTTCCGGTGGGCGGCGATGCGCCGATCAGCGTGCAGACCATGACCAACACGCTGACCACGGATGTGCCGGCCACGGTCGCGCAGATCCGCCGCGCCCAGAGCGCGGGGGTCGATATCGTGCGCGTCTCCTGCCCGGACCAGGAGAGCGCGCTCGCGCTCAAGGACATCGTGCACGCGGTGGATGTGCCGATCGTCGCCGATATCCATTTCCATTACCGCCGCGCGATCGAAGCGGCGGAGAGCGGAGCGGCGTGCCTGCGCATCAACCCTGGCAATATCGGCAGCAATGAGCGGGTGAAGGAGGTCATCAAGGCCGCGCGCGACCATGGCTGCTCGATGCGCATCGGCGTCAATGCCGGCTCGCTCGAGAAGCATCTGCTCGAGAAATACGGCGAGCCCAATCCGGACGCGCTCGTCGAAAGTGCGCTCGAGCACGCGAAAATTCTTCAGGACAACGATTTTCACGAATTCAAGATCAGCGTCAAAGCCTCCGACGTGTTCCTGGCGGTCGCCGCCTATCAGCAGCTCGCCGAGATCTGCGACCATCCGCTGCATATCGGCATCACCGAGGCCGGCGGACGGCGCACCGGCACCGTGAAATCGGCGATCGGGCTTGGCAACCTGCTCTGGGCCGGCATCGGCGATACCATCCGCGTCTCCCTTTCGTCCGAGCCGGAGGAGGAGGTGCGGGTCGGCTGGGAGATTCTGAAGTCTCTCGGCATCCGCCATCGCGGCGTGCGCATCATCTCCTGCCCTTCCTGCGCGCGGCAGGGCTTCAATGTGATCGAAACGGTCTCGGCGCTCGAGGAGCGGCTCGCCCATATCGAGACGCCGATCACGCTCTCGATCATCGGCTGCGTCGTCAACGGTCCCGGCGAGGCTTTGATGACCGATCTCGGCGTGACCGGGGGCGGGGCCGGACGGCACATGATCTATCACGCCGGCAAGACCGACCATACCATTCCCGCCGAGCGGATGATCGATCACATCGTCGCGCTGGTGGAGGCGAAGGCGGCCGAGCTTGCCGCGCTGAAGCCGGCGGCGGAATAGCGCAGCCCGAAAGAGAAGAGGACCGCGCGGTTTCTTTCGCGCATTTTCCAGCCCCGGATTCCAGCCCCGGATTCCAACCTCGGATTTGCTGCGGCTGCGTTCTGTCCTGAGCCTGTGACGAGCCGCTTGTATCCGCCGGCCGTGCCGGATTAGCCTTTCATCAAGACAGGTCCTGCAAGAATCGCATGCGCGGTCCTGATGGCCTGTCCGCATCGGCAGAAAAGGGCAATCCGCTTCTGCGCCTGCTTCCGTGCCTGCCTGGCCCTCGGTCATTGTTTCATCGCGTGATTCAGACCTTCGGTGAGTCCACCTCCGGTCATCACGCTCAAGGGGAGGAAAAATCGTGGAAAGCAAGTTCGGGAATCCGGCACCGCTCGGGCTGATCGGATTCGCCAGCACGACTTGGCTGCTCAGCATGATCAATGCCGGATGGGCCAGCGCGGACGGGCTCGGCGTCGTCCTTGCCATGGCGATCGCCTATGGTGGAACCGCGCAATCGCTGGCCGGAATTCTCGCCTATATCCGCGGCAATACCTTCGCCACCGTCGCGTTCCTGAGCTACGGCGCGTTCTGGTGGTCGTTCTTCCTGTTCGTCAGGTTTTTCGTGGGCAAGACGCCCGAGCCTTTCGTCGGATGGTATCTGTTCGTCTGGGGCGTCTTCACCTTCTACATGTGGATCGCCTCGTTCCGCCACAACATGGTGCTCCAGCTCGTGTTCCTCACGCTCTGGATCACGTTCCTCCTGCTCGCCATCGGCAAATGGTTCGGCGCCGAATTCATCGGCACGCTCGGCGGCTATCTGGGCCTTGTCTGCGCCTTGCTCGCCGCCTACCTCTCCGCGGCCGAGGTGATCAATGGCGATTATCAGCGCGAGATTCTTCCCGTCGGCCCATATGTTGCGAAGCCCGACGTTCTGACCGCCTGACGGGAGGCTCCAGGGGGGCGGTTCTCCGCCCCCCGGAGCTGCCTGCTCCCCATGCCGGCGCCTTTCCTTTCCATTCCTTTCTATGGGGGGAAGGCGCGACTCTTGCCGGATGGCCGCCTCACGGGCAGGATGGCGCTTCGCCGGGGATCGCTCCCGGGCGACGCGGTTCGCCGCCTCGGGCGGCACCGTCTTCGTCATCATCGCGCAGGAACCCATATCACCAACATGCACACCGCCCTTTCATTGAGCGGCATTCGCTTATCCGCGCGAGCGGCATCATGAGTCCCATGCAACCCATCCGCGGCACGCGCGACCTGATCGGGGACGATCTCCGCCGACACCGCCACGTCATCGAGACGGCACGCCGTATTGCCGAGACCGCCGGATTCG
>JASHVY010000530.1 GCA_030044345.1 Acetobacteraceae bacterium
ATGGTCGCGGCTGAAGCTCGAGAAGCCGGCGGCGGCAAGGGCCAGCCCGTCGAGCCGGAACTGGTCGAGACCATGCGAGGACGCCTCGATCGCCACCCGCTCGACCTGCTCGCGGGCAAGGCGCGCCAGGGTCTCGGCGAGCCCCACCGGATCCGGCGTAGTGAGGGCGCCGGGCTCGCGCCCGGTCGCGGTGACGAGGCCGAGCGTGCCGAGGCTCGCGGCTTTTTGGCCAGCGAGCTGCCAGAGCTGGCGGAGAAACTCGACGCTGCTCGTCTTGCCGTTGGTGCCGGTCACCGCGACCACCGTCTTCGGGGCTGGGCCGGCGAAGGCCGCGGCGAGTTCGGCCAGCCGGCGGCGCGGCTCGGGGTCCTCGATCAGCGGCCGCGGCGGAACGCCCGGCGGCCAGGCAGTACCGGACGGAGCCAGGACCGCAGCGGCACCGTTGGCGACCGCATCGGCAATGAAGGCACGCCCGTCCGCACGCCCTGCCCCACTGCCGAGCCCGGGCAGGGCCGCGAAGAGAAAGCCGGGCCGAACGCGGCGGCTGTCCGCGGCGATGCCGGCAAGCGGGATGCCGCCGAGCGCCCGCCAGCCCGGCGCATTGGGGGAAGGACGGCGAGCGGGCGCCAGATGCTGCATCAGCTCAACGACTCGAAGCGAGTTCATGGCTGGCGGCGTAGCGCTGGCCATCCGTCGGCGGGAGGGGGTACGAGCGCGATGCAGACACGCCCGCGCTGGCCGGCGGCGTGGGCTGGTCCGGGCCAAGAACGATTGCCCCCGGCGGCGCGGTCGGATGGAGCGGAAGGGCGAGCTCGGCGTCGATCGCCTTGATCTCGTCCTTGTCCGTCACCGGCAGGAGGCCGAGCATCGGGGCGATGCGGGCGATCGTGCGCGCAACCGGCTTGGCGGAGATCTCGCCGCCGGTGGTGAATCCCTGCGAGGCCGCACTCGCCTTTGGCGAATCGAACATGATGTAGATGGCGTAGCGCGGCGTATTGATCGGGAAGGCAGCGATGAACCCGGCACGATTGGTGTGCAGGCGGTAGCCGCCCATCTTGCTCACCACCTGCGAGGTGCCGGTCTTGCCGCCGACGAAATAGCCGGGGACCTTGGCGAAGATGCCGGTGCCGAAGAGGACGACGTCGCGCATCAGCCGGCGCATAAGATCCGAGGTATATTCCGGGTGTTCCATGACCAAGGTACCCGGCCGCGGCGTCGCCGGATCCTGATAGAGCAGGGTGGGCGCGAACATCACGCCGCCATTGACGAGCGGAACCGTCGCGTTGAGCAGATGAAGCGGCGTCATGGCGATGCCATTGCCGAAGGCGACGGTCATGACGGTCGCGGTACCCCATTCCGCATCGCTCTGGACGAGCGGCATCGCCGCCTCGGGCAGCTCGATCGGGCAGCGATCGAAGAAGCCGAACCGCTTGAGCCAGGCGCGCTGACGCTCCTTGCCGACGATCAGCGCGATGCGGGCGGCACCAATATTCGAGGAATAGGCGAGGATTTCCGGCACATAGAGCCAGCGACCGGCCGGCTCGTAATCGGTGATCATGAACCGCCCGATGGCGATCGGATGGGTGGTGTTGAAACTGTCCCAGACATGGACACGGCCCGAATCGAGCGCCATCCCCATCGTCTGCAATTTGAGCGCGCTGCCCGGCTCATAGACGCCCGTGGCCACACGGTTGAAGCGCTCGGCCGGAGGCGCGATGGGGAAGTCATTGGCGTCGTAATCGGGCAGGCTCGCCATGGCGAGCACCTCCCCGGTGTGCACGTCCATGATGACGCCGGCGGCCCCCTTGGGCTGAAAATCTTTGAAAGCCAGGGCCATCTCGTCGCGCAGCACGGCCTGGATCCGCACATCGATCGAGAGACGGAGCGGGTTCGGATTCCCGTTCAGCCGCGCATTCTCGAATTTCTCGATCCCCGCCACGCCGTTGTCATCGACATCGGCCCAGCCGAGGACGTGGCAGGCGGTGCGGCCGAGCGGATAATGCCGCGATTCGGCGGGCAGGAAATTGACCCCGGGAATCCCGAGATCATTGATGCGCAATTCCTGATCGGGGGTGATGTTGCGTGCGACATAAACGAAGCTCCGCCCAGGCATATTGAACTGGGCGAGGAGCGAATCGGCGTCGATATCGGGCAGCACCGATTGCAGGCGCCGGACGGCATCCGCCGTGTCCATGATCTGCCGCGGGTCGGCATAGACCGATGCCGTGGGGAGAGAGATGGCGAGGATCTCGCCATTGCGGTCGACGATCGTCGCCCGCGAGCGCCGCGCGAGAAGGGTGGGCCCGGTGCTGCCGGCAGTCTCCGGCGGCAGAGGCGGCGGCTTGATCGGGCTGAGCACGGTGGCGTCCGTGAGCTTGACACCGAGCGCGGTGAAGAGGGTGGCAAAGCCGGTCGCCGTGGCGAGCAGCCGGCGCCGGCTGGTCTCGAGCGCTGCGCGGCGGGCAAGGTCCGGCGCCGTGACACGGACGGTCTCGAGCCGCGGAATGGCGCCGGCGCGCGGCGTGCCGGGCGGCCGGGAGGGCGCGAAGCGGGGATCGGCCCGCAAGGGCAGGGAATCGGGGGTTGGTGGCTTGGAGGGATTTTCGCGCATCGTGGCTTCAGCCTCAGTGCACGCCAGAGAGAGGCGTGGGCGGCGGCAGGTTCGGGTAGGCGCCGCCGAGCGCCGTCGCGAGTACGGGGGTTGCGGCCGGCACGGTCTCACGGCCGGGTGACGGAGCCGGCGGCGGGGCTGTCCTGGAGACCAGCCTGGGGTCAGGCGTGGGGACGGCCAGCGGAATGGGCGCCGGACGCCGCGGCGGAGGCAAGGACGATGTGGCGACGGCGACGGGCGCCGGTGTGGGTGCGGATGCGGGTGTGGGTGTGGGTGCCGGGGCGGACGCGACTGCGGGCGCAGGCACGGGCGGCGACGCGAAGACCGGCGGCGCTTGCGGCGTGATCGAGGCGACCACGGAAGCAGGCGCGGCTGCGGCGACCGGTACGGCGGGCGCGGGAGAAGCGGGCACGGCTGGCGACGGCGGCGGGGAACTCTCGACCAGCTCGAGGCTCGCGAAGACCGCGAGCGTGGGAAGTGCTGCGAGCACCGGCAATGTCGGCGCCGCCACGCCGGCCGGCGGAGCGGGCAGAGTGCCGGGCGGCGCCGGCGGCGGCAGGCGCGAGGGAAGATCTGCGAAGGTCACGGCCTGGGTCGGCTTCATCGGCTGAAGGCTGAGATAGCGCCCGGCGAGATCGGCGAGGCGGATCGGCGAGTTCTCGAGCGCCCACTCGGCCTGCAAGAGCGAGATCCGCGTCTCGGTCGCCTGGATGTCGTTCTCGACCGAGGCGATCTCGCCATCCAGGACGACGGTGCGGTGCTTGGCCTGATAGAGATAGAGACCGCTGCCGGCCGCCAGCAGCGCGGTCAATATCGTCGCCGGGCGGATCATCGAGCGTCCCCCACCCGCTCGATAGCGCGCAGTCGCGCCGAGGCGGCCCGGGCATTGGCGGCGATCTCGGCCGCACTCGGGCGGACCGCGCGCGGGGTGAGAAGACGAAAGCGCGCGGCCTCACGGGGGGTGGGGGGCAGGTGGCGCGAGGGCAGCGGCGTGCGGCCGGCGGCTTCGGCCATGAAACGTTTGACCAGACGATCCTCGAGCGAATGGAAGGCGATCACGATCAACCTCCCGCCCGGCGCGAGAATGGATGCGGCCTGTTCGAGTGCACTTGCGATCTCCCCGAGCTCGTCGTTCACGCGGATGCGCAGTGCCTGGAAGCTACGCGTTGCCGGATCGATTCGCTCCCGTGATGGGGGCATGGCCGCACGAATGATCTCGGCAAGCTCGGTGGTGGTGGCGATCGGGCGCCCCGCACGGGCGGCGAGGAGGCGGCGGGCGATGCGGCGCGCATGCCGCTCCTCCCCGAACTCGGCGAGCAGGGAAGCAAGCGCCTCCGCCGGCAGCGTGTTCACGAGCTCGGCCGCGGTCGGGCCGTCCCGGCCCATGCGCATATCGAGCGGGCCGGCAAAGCGGAAGCTGAAGCCGCGCGCGGGATCATCGAGCTGAAAGGAGGAGACGCCGAGATCCATTACGATGCCGTCGAGACGATCGACCCCGGCGCGGCCGAGCAGCTCCAGCATCGCGCCGAAGCGACCCTCGATGAGGGTGAGGCGGCCGGGATAGCGGGCGGCGAGCGCAGCCCCGCGCGCGATGGCGGCGGGATCGCGATCGATCGCGAAGAGGGTGCAGCGCGCGGCCGCGAGGATGGCGCCCGCATGGCCGCCGCCGCCGAAGGTGGCATCGAGATAGATGCCGCCGTCCCGCGGCGCGAGGAGGGCGAGCACGTCATCGAGAAGGACGGGGATGTGGCTCATGCCGCGCCTTCCGCCGACAGGGTGAGGCGCGAGATGCGGGTGCGCTCGCGGGCATCGGCGCGGCGGCGCTCGAAGGCGGCCGGCTCCCAGATCTGGAAGATCTTGCCGAGGCCCGCGAAGGTGACCGCGCCGTCGAGCGAGGCGTGACGGACCAGCGGATCGGGCAGGAGAATGCGGCCCTCCTTGTCGCACTCGATCGGGAAGGCATCCGCATAGAGGGCGGTCGCGAGATCCTCATGCTCGTCGCTGAACCAGTCATAGCGCTGGACCGGCACGGCCAGACGCTCGAACGCCTCGACGGGCCAGGCCTCGATGCAGGGATGCTTGTGCGAGGCGCGCAACACGACCGTAACGATTTGCTCGGCCTCCTTGCCGTCCCGCAGTGCGGCGCGAAAGGGCGCAGGGATCGAGACACGACCCTTGCCGTCGCGCTTGTTCTGGTGCGTGCCCCAGAATTGACTCATCCGGCTGGGCCCGTTCGCTCCTAGGGATTGGCCTTGTCTGTGGGCCGGTTTCGCCCAAACGCGAGACTCTGTTTGGGAGAACATGGGATATCATGGCCCGGTGTGGGGGGTAAAGGAGATTCACCGCCGTACACTTATCGTGAGATGGGATTCCGGCCTGTTACGTCGATCTGTTCTTCAGTGTTGCTTGGAAAACGCGTCCGCATCTCTCTGCAATATCTCTTTGCCCGTCTCCTTGCCCGTCTCTCTGCCCGGGGCATCTTTCGTGTTTTGTTCCGCTAGCAGCGCGAATATTTCCGAGCGCGTGACGAATGAGGCCAAGTCGGGACGTTCCAAATATGGTTGCCAGACGGCCTGTAAGCCGGGTTCTGTCCGCCCGCGAGATTTCTCCCGGCGAGCGGGACGGCCATTCCTCTAGGACGCGCCTTGCGACGCGCCTCATGCGACCAACCCGGGCGGCGGGTCGGAAACGCCCCTGGCGGCTCGCGCCGCCGGCCGCCCCTATTCGGTCTTGCTCCCGGTGGGGTTTACCCTGCCACGCCCGTTGCCGGGCGCGCGGTGCGCTCTTGCCGCACCTTTTCACCCTTGCCGGCAGCGCCCGAAGACGGTGCCGGCGGTATGTTTTCTGTGGCACTTTCCCTGGGGTCGCCCCCGCCGGCCGTTGGCCGGCACCGCGTTTCCGTGGAGCCCGGACTTTCCTCCCGCGCGGGCCTTGCGGCACGCGCCGGCGGCCGTCCGGCCGTCTGGCGCGCGCAGAGATGCGGTGGCAAACGGGCTTCGTCAATCGGCATTCGTAGCGATGCACGAGGCTTGCTCGTGCCGGATTTGTATCGATAGGGTGCGGGGATGGGGGCGAGCGCGGAAAATGAGACGATCGAGACGGTGCCTGTCGATGCGCTGCGCGCGCTCCAGCTTGCGCGGCTGAAGACGGTCATCGCGCGGGCCTATGAGCGGGTTCCGCATTACCGGGAGAGATTCGCGGCAGCCCAGGTCCATCCCGATGATCTCGGGCATCTCGATGATCTCGAGAAATTTCCCTTCACCACGAAGGAGGATCTGCGCGCCACCTATCCGTTCGGCATGTTCGCGGTGCCGATGGAGGAGATCGTGCGCATCCATGCTTCGAGCGGGACGACCGGCAAGCCGACCGTGGTCGGCTACACGAAGGGCGATCTGGAGATCTGGGCCGGGCTCATGGCGCGCTCGATCCGCGTGGCCGGCGGGCGGGCGGGCGACAAGATCCACAATGCCTTGGGATACGGGCTCTTCACCGGCGGGCTCGGCTATCATTATGGCGGGGAGCATCTGGGTGCCGCCGTCATTCCCGTGAGCGGCGGCTTCACCGGACGGCAGGTGCAGCTCATTCAGGATTTCCGGCCCGATATCCTCGCCTCCACGCCCTCTTATGCGCTGACGATCGCCGATGCGTTCGCGCGCGAAGGGCTCGATGCGCGAGAATGCAGCTTGCGGATCGGGATCTTCGGCGCCGAGCCCTGGAGCGAGACCATGCGCGCGGAGATCGAGCAGCGGATGGGGATCAAGGCGCTCGATCATTACGGGCTTTCCGAGGTGATGGGGCCGGGTGTCGCGCAGGAATGCGGCGAAGCCCGGGATGGGCTCACGATCTGGGAGGACCATTTTTTCCCCGAGATCGTCGATCCGGGAACCGGGCGCGTGCTGGACGAGGGCGAGCACGGCGAGCTCGTTTTGACCACGCTGACGAAGGAGGGCATGCCGGTCATCCGCTATCGCACGCGCGATCTCACAAGGTTGCTGCCGGCAACGTCACGACCGATGCGGCGGATGGACCGGGTGAAAGGCCGCAGCGACGATATGATGATCATCCGCGGGGTCAATGTGTTTCCGACCCAGATCGAAACCGTGCTCGCCAGGGAGGCGCGGGTGGCGCCGCATTACCGGCTGGAGCTTCGCCGCCCCGCGCATCTCGATGAGCTCGATGTGGTGGTGGAGGCGCGGGCGAACGAGGGCGAGGCGGCGCAGAGCGAGATCGCGCGGAGCCTGGAACATCTCATCAAGGAGTTCGTCGGCGTGACGACGATTGTGCGGGTGGTGGCGCCCGGAACGATCGAGCGCTCCGAGGGCAAGGCCAGGCGGGTGGTCGATCTCAGGCCGAAGAGCTGACGGAGATGAGCATTCGGGAAGCGGAGGCGGGCCGAGGGATAGCGGCGCTCA
>JASHVY010000531.1 GCA_030044345.1 Acetobacteraceae bacterium
CGGTCGGCTCGTGTTCCATACGGTCGGTGATACCGGCAGCACGCGCGGGCCGGAGACACAGAATCTGGTCGCCGACAAGATGACGGCTGATTTTGACGAGACCAATCCGGCAGACACGCCCCGCTTCTTCTTCCATCTCGGCGATGTCATCTACAGCTTCGGCGAAGCCGCCTATTATTATGACCAGTTCTACGAACCCTATCGGGACTATCCGGCGCCGATCATCGCCATCGCCGGCAATGGCGGCCATGGCCTTGCTCGGCTCTCGCGACGCGGCAGCGTGCTCCGCACGCCGAGTGTCATCAAAACCGCCAAGGACGGCAGAGACGAAGTCACCCTCGAAAATTATGATGATCGAGACTACGGCTATCTGCGCATGATCGTCACATCAGAGCGCCTGCGTATCGAATACCATCCGGCCGGCGATGGTCCCTTTGCGAAGACCCCCGACGATTTCGTCACCGTCGTTCTCGCCTCGCGAACCCTTGTTTAGAAAGTGTTATGCACTTCGATGAAGTCTCAGAAAGAAGGAGACTTCTTTTTCTGAAGAAAAAGAAGCAAAAAGACTTCTCTCCGTTTTCCGGACCAGGCACCGGCCGGAGACTCCGAACAAAAGGATAAAAGTTCTTTGGTTCTTTCTTTCAAGAAAGAACAATCTCTCTTCTGTGCTTCCTACATTTTGTTTACCGCCTTTTGTTTACCCCACGGGGCTTGCTCCGGTCGTCGCGCTCTCATCAAAGGTGGGCGCGTAATCAAAGGTGGGCCAGGGCGAGGACGATCTCGATCAGGATCAGGATGACGATGATGGCCTCCATCAGCTCCGCGCGCGCGGCGGAGGCTTCCTGATAAAGGGAAGCATAGGTGTCGCGGATGATCGCCAGCTTGCGATCGACCGCAGCGCCGACGACGGAGACGCGAAAGAGATCGAGCGCGGCGGCATAGACCCGGGCGAGATAGACATCCTCAGTGACCTGAAGGGCGTTGTCCACCTTCTCGGTCAGCTCCGTCACCTCGGCCACCAGCCCCGAAAGCCGGCGCGCGAGATCGGCAAAACGCCGTGAGGCGAACAGCCGTGTCGTCCGCTGCGTTCGCTCGATAAGATCGTACATGCGCGGCAGCTCGGCATCGAGAAGCTCGTCGTAATAGCGCATCTCGACGAGCTGCGCGTTCGCCACCTCGAGGACGCCGGCAATATCCGAATCCTGCCGCGGTTCGTAGATGAAGGCCCGGTCCCAGGTCAGCACGACGAGGTCATCGGTATAGTAGGAGAAACGCTGGCGGAGCAGGTCCTGCCGCGCCGCCTCGGAGAGAGGCCGCCTCTCCCCGGAAAGCAACGGCACGAGATCGACGCGGCTTTGCAGCGCCTCCGCCGTCACAGTCTCGTCGAACGCGGAGACGAAGCCGATCAGATAATCCTCCTCGATCGCCGATTGCGCCGGGCGGATGAGGGCCGTTGCGAAGACGGTGCGGATCTCGCTGAGCAGACGGGCCCACAGGCTCGCATCCGGGCCCCCCTCGCGAAGGGTCCCGTCCATCTGATTCATCCGCTCGACATAGTTCGGCCAGGCAAGATCGCCCGCCGGCAGCCGCAAGGCCAGGGTTACGACGCCAAAATCATAGAAGCGCGCGGTGACCTCGGCCCGCAGTGTCATCGTGGCGAATGTCATCGTGCCGAGTGCCATCGTGCCGATGGCGAGCAAGACCGGCTCGAGCGCGATCTCGACCGGCGGCACCCCGAAAGCAACCGCCTCCGGCGGGGTGGCGCTGAATCGGGGCCGCGTGCTCCAGACACGCGAACGCTGCGTCCAGAGCTTCTCGGCGGCCGGCAGGTCGATCGCGTAGGCAATATCGTACACGCGATAGGCGATGATGCTGCCCGCGGCCACCCTGAGCTCCCGTGGAGATTCCCCGGGCTGCACGCAGCAAGGCTCCCCTCCGACTGTGGAGTTTCCTCCCTCAGTTCACGCGAAAATTCCCGAATTGCCAAGGCGAGCGCGTGTCCACCTCTTCGGGGAACAGCACGCCACGCCCGGCGAGCGGTGTCCAGTCGCTATAGACGCCGGCCATCTCGCCGAGATAAGGCAAAGTGAGCGCGAGCACGCGCGCATGATCGATATGATCGGCCTCGATGATGCCGGCGCGCGGATTCTCGATCACCCAGGCCACGCCGCCGAGCACTGCGGCCGTCACCTGCAAGCTCGTCGCATTGTTGTGCGGCACCAGGCGCCGCGCCTCCTCGATCGAGAGCCGAGAGCCGTACCAATAGGCGTTGCGCGCGTGACCCATCAGCAGCACGCCGAGCTCATCGATACCCCGGACGATCTCGCCCATCATCAGCCTCTGGTGCTTCTGAAGCTGCCACTCCTTGCCAGCCATCTCGTGCACCGACAGCACCGCGTCATCACATGGGTGATACGCGTAATGTACGGTCGGGCGGTAGCGCGGGGTCCCGTTGCCGTCATGCAACGTGTAATAGTCGGCGATCGAGATCGATTCATTGTGGGTGACGAGAAACCCGTGGAACGATCCGGCAAGGGGTGTCCAGGTTCGGACACGCGTGCCGGCGCCGGGGCGAAGAAGATAGATTGCCGCGCCGCAACCGAATTCGTGGCGCCGCGCATCGGCGGGAAAGCTCCGCTCATGGGTGCCCCAACCGAGCTCGGCCGGCTGGCGGCCCTCGCCCGCGAACCCGTCGATCGACCATGTATTGACGAACTCACCCGGCTGCTTGGCGAGATCGGCCGCTTGCGTGTCGCGCTCGGCGATATGGATCACCTTCACGCCGAGCCTCTCGGCAAGCGCCGCCCACCCCTTTCGGTTCACGGGAACATCGGTCTCAAGGTTCGTGTCACGCGCGATATTCAAAAGGGCCTGCTTGACGAAGTGAGAAACGAGGCCCGGATTTGCCCCATGTGTGAGCAGCGCCGTGGGTGCGCCCGGTGCAGCATTGGCGGCGAGTTCCAGCGCGCTCTCGCGCAGCGCATAGTTGGAACGCTGGGAGGGCGTGAGCGAAGGATCGGTATAGCCTCCCGCCCAAGGCTCGATGCAGGTATCGAGATAGAGCGCACCGATCTCGCGGCAGAGCGCGATCAACGCGACCGAGGAGACATCGACCGAAAGATTGAGCAGGAAATCGCCGGGGCCGAGCAGCTTCGTCAGCAGGGCGCGGTAATTCTCCCGCGTCAGCGGTGCCACCGTGATCGCGACGCCGGACTCCTTCGCGACATCCTGCCCGCGCTCGTCCGCGGTGAGGATGTGGATGCGCTCGCGCGGCATATCGATATG
>JASHVY010000532.1 GCA_030044345.1 Acetobacteraceae bacterium
CCACCCTGCGTGCGGTTCAGGAGTTGCTTCTGCCCGAGGCGACCTGGCATGCCGCGTTCGAGGATGTGCCGCCGGGCCCGATGCTGCTGCTTGCGAACGAGTTCCTCGACGCCCTGCCGATCCGCCAGTTCGTCCATCGCCCATCTGGCTGGACCGAGCGCTTCATCGCGGATGACGGCCGTTTCCTCGAGCAACCGGCCGGCGCGCCGGTTCCCGAGGCGCTGCCCGACATGCCCTTGGGAGCCGTGATCGAACGCTGCGAACCCGCGCTCCGCCTTGCCTCGCTGGTCGGGTCGAGGCTCCGGACGACCCCGGGCGTGGCCCTCTTCATCGATTACGGCCCTGCCGAGAGCGCCCCCGGCGAGAGCCTGCAAGCGCTGCGTCATGGCAGACCAGCCGATCCGCTGACCGAACCCGGCAGTGCCGACCTCTCCGCGCATGTCGATTTTCAGGCCTTCGCCGCTGCGGCTCATCGCGCCGGCGCCGTGATTTCCGGCCCCCTGGCTCAGGGCCTCTTCCTCGCCCGGCTCGGGCTGTTCCGGCGCCTCGACCGGCTCGCGCAGGGTCGCGACCCCGTCGTTGCATCCACTCTGCTCACCGCCGGCCGCCGTCTTACGGAACCGGATGCCATGGGGAGGCTCTTCAAGGTGCTCGGCCTCTCGCATCCGGATTCGCCTGAACTGCCCGGATTTTCGCCATGACCGGCATCGCCCCCGCCCTCACCGTTGCCGGGCTCGCTGCGCCACACGGCTTCTTCACCCGCCAAGGTGGCGTCTCCTCCGGCCCTTATGCGACGCTCAATTGCGGGCTTGCGAGCGGCGATGCGCGTGAAGCCGTGTTTGAAAACCGCTCACGGGCCGCGCGAGCCATTGGCGCCGACCCCGCCAGGCTCTTTGTGCTCAGGCAGGTGCACGGGGCAAAAGTCCTGCCTGTCGGTGCCTCCTCGTGGGACCCGGGCGCAGCACCGGAGGCGGATGCCATGGTGAGCAGCCGGCCTGGAGCTGTCCTCGGCATTGTCACCGCCGACTGTGCTCCGGTGTTGCTCGCCGATACCGAGGCCGGGGTCATCGGTGCCGCGCATGCCGGCTGGCGCGGCGCCGTCGCGGGCGTGCTCGAGGCGACGCTCGTTGCCATGCAATCCCTCGGCGCCGTGCCGGCGCGCGTTCGCGCCGCCGTCGGCCCGGCGATTCATCAGCCCTCCTACGAAGTTGGCCCGGATCTCCGCGATGCCGTGCTCGATAACGATCCGGGAAACGAACGGTTCTTCGCGCCGGGGTGCCGTGAGGATCGCTGGTTCTTCGACCTGCCGGGATATTGCGCGGCGCGCCTCACCGCTGCCGGCCTTGGGTCGGTCACCACCCTTGCGGCGGACACGGCCGCCGATGCCGGGCGCTTCTTCAGCCATCGCCGCCGCACCCTTGCCGGGGGCGGCCCGATCGGACACCAGATCTCGCTGATCATGCTGCCCGCTTCATGAGGGCTTGGCTGCTCCTGCTCCTGCCCCTCGCCCTCGCCGGCTGCGGCGACTTCCCCCG
This sequence comes from Acetobacteraceae bacterium, assembly GCA_030044345.1. Taxonomy (GTDB): domain Bacteria; phylum Pseudomonadota; class Alphaproteobacteria; order Acetobacterales; family Acetobacteraceae; genus JAKAWQ01. The sequence goes on from JASHVY010000532.1 coordinate 1,536, forward strand.
ACCCTTTCAGGGCAATCCGGGGGCGGCAGCGCTTCGCCTTGCCGTGCCACCGCCGCCCTTGCTCGCGGTGCCCGCCCCGCCCACCGCGCTCCTCTCCGACGCTGCGAGCCGGACCTTCGCCACGGATATCGCCACGGCGCTGGCCGACCGCACCATCCCGGCCGTCGCTGCTCCGACCCGTCGCGGGGATTGGCAGCTTGCGATCGGTGCCTCGCTCGAAGCCGGCCAGGTGATCCCGCGTTACACCGTGATCGACCCGATCAAGCACACCCAGGGCGCGATCTCGGGCAAGCCCGTGCCGGCGGACTCCTGGGCGAATGGCGACCCCGCCGCGCTCAAGGAAGCCGCGAACGCGGATGCTCCGGCGATCGCCACCCTGCTCACCGATATCGATGCCAGGCTCAAGCGCAGCAATCCCGCGAGCCTGATGAACCGGGAGGCGAAGGTCTATTTCGCCGGCGTGGTGAACGCGCCCTATGACGGGGACATCCAGCTCGCCCGTGCGCTCCGCATCGATCTTCCCGGGGTTGGCGTCCCGCTCCAGGCAGCCAAGAAAGGTGCGGATTTCACGGTGCTCGGCCAGGTCAAGGTGACGCCGGCGCCCGATCCCGGCCAGGTGCGGGTCGAGCTGCAATGGGTGGTGACGGACGCGGAGGGGCACGAACGCGGCCGCGTGGTCCAGCTCAATGACGTGCCGCTCAAGACCATCGACCCGAGCTGGGGAGAGGTCGCTCCGACGATCACCGAGCAGGCCGCTTCGGGCATCCATGAGCTCATCGAGAAGGCGCGTGAGGCGCCGTGAAAGGTTCGCCACCTCCCGAAACGCATCGACCCGGGTCTGATGGACAGCATGGAGACGCATTGCTAGAAGGCGCGCGGCCGCGCATCCCTCTCCATGCATTCCCACCCCGCGCGTCCCCATAAGGTGCGTCCCCCCATAAGGGGTACCCCCTCCGGGCGCGTTCTCAATCGGACTTCGTGCGCATGAAGATCGTCGCCGCAAACAGCAACCGCCCCCTGGCCGAGGCCGTTGCCGCCAAGCTCAACCTGCCGCTCGCGCGCGCCGCCATCCGCCGCTTCGCGGATATGGAGGTGTTCGTCGAGATCCACGAAAACGTCCGTGGTGAGGATGTTTTCGTCATCCAATCCACTTCCTATCCGGCCAATGACAACCTGATGGAGCTTCTGATCACGCTCGATGCGCTGCGCCGCGGTTCGGCCCGGCGCATCACCGCGGTGATCCCCTATTTCGGCTATGCCCGCCAGGACCGCAAATCCGGCCCGCGCACACCGATCAGCGCCAAGCTGGTCGCCAACCTCATCACCGAGGCCGGCGCCAACCGGGTGCTGACGATGGATCTGCACGCCGGCCAGATCCAGGGCTTCTTCGACATTCCGGTGGACAATCTCTATGCCGAACCGCTCTTCAGCCGCGATATCCAGGAACGCTTTGCCGGCCGCAGCATCGTCATCGTCTCGCCGGATGTGGGTGGCGTCGTCCGCGCCCGGCTGATCGCGACGCGACTCAATTGTGATCTCGCGATCATCGACAAACGGCGCGAACGGGCCGGCGTTTCGGAAGTGATGAATGTGATCGGCGATGTCGGCGGGCGTGACTGCATTCTGGTTGACGACATCGTCGATTCGGGCGGGACCTTGGTCAATGCCGCCGCTGCGCTGATCGAGAGCGGAGCGAGCTCGGTCAGTGTCTATGTGACGCACGGGGTGCTCTCGGGCGGAGCCGTCGCGCGCATCGCCTCCTCGCCGATCGAGATGCTCGCCATCACGGATTCGATCCTGGCAACCGAGGCCGTGCGCCTGGCCAGCAATATCCGCCAGATCACCATCGCGCCGTTGATGGCGGAGGCGATGCGGCGAATCAGCGAGGAAACCTCGGTGAGCTCGCTCTTCAATTGAATCCGAAGGAGAATCACGCGCGATGGAGCTCTTCTTACATGTCGAGTTTGCGGGGATGAGCCGAGCTGATATCACGCTTCCCGCCCATTGCGCCGCCCATGATGCGCACATGAAGGAGCGCCCGGCCGTTGCCCGGGCGCTCGAGCAGGAAGGACTCGCCGCCTGAATGTTGCCGGCAATCGGATTCTGGTTCCTTCGCCACGGCGAGACCGACTGGAACGCCAAGGGCCTTTCCCAGGGGGCGGTGGATGTGCCGCTCAATGCGAACGGAGAGGCGCAGGCGGAACGGGCCGCCGCACTCCTCAAGAGTGCCGGCATTGCAACCATCGTCGCCTCTCCGTTCGCCCGTGCCCGCCGCACCGCCGAGATGGTGGCCGCGGCGCTCGGCCTTCCCGTCGGCTTCGATCCGGAGCTGCGGGAGGTCGCCTTTGCCGGGCGGGAAGGCCAGCCGCTCGGCCCCTGGTATGATGAATGGGTGGCCGGCATCGCGACCCCCGCGGGGGCCGAATCCTTCGCCGCGCTCGCAACGCGTGCCAAACGCGCAGTGACGCGAGCGCTCATCCTGCCGGCCCCCGTCCTGATCGTATCGCATGGCGCCCTCTTCCGTGCGCTCCGCTCCGTCATGGGTCTTCCCGTCACCGTCCGCACGCCGAACGCCGTGCCGATCTTCTGCGCCCCGCCGCCGCCCGCCGTGCCGGAGGGGCCCTGGTCGCTCCGCGCGGCCGGGGCGCTCTCCCTCGTCGGCGATCCGGGGATCAGCGGATAATCTCAACGTGAGGTCGTTGCGCGACACCCGATGATCGGCTAGATGGTCCGCCGCGCTGGCGCCGAAGGGTGCCGGCGCATGATGTTTTGAAGGGCGCTGTCATGGCCAACCGGATGACGATCGAAGCCGAACAGCGGCAAAGCGGCGGCAAGGGTGCCGCCCGCGCGGCGCGCCGCGCCGGCAAGGTGCCCGGCGTAGTATACGGCGCGAACCGGCCGCCGGAACTCGTCGCGCTCGACCCGCGGGCAGTGCTGCGCGAGATCCATCATAGCGGCTGGCGCTCGCGCATCTATGATCTCACGGTCAATGGAACGACCACCCGTGCGCTGCTGCGTGACGTCCAGGTTCATCCCCTGACCGACCTGCCTGAACATGTGGATTTTCAGCGCCTGACCGCCGGCCAGCCGGTCCGCGTCGCCGTCGATGTTCTGTTCACCAACGAGGTGGCCAGTCCGGGCCTGAAGCGCGGCGGCGTCCTCAATGTCGTGCGCCACAGTGTCGATGTGTACTGCGATCCGGAAAACGTCCCGGATCATTTCGAGGCGGATCTCGGCGGCCTCGACATCAACGATACCGTGCGCTGGTCGAGCCTGAAAAACACCGAAGGCACCCGGCCGATCATCGCCGACCGCGACTTCGTGGTTGCGTCGGTTGCTCCGCCCACCAAGATGACCGAAGCCGCCGCCGAACCCCCAGCAGCTTCTGCCGCCGTGGCCACGCCCGCCGCCGCTTCCAAGCCCGCCACGCCTGCGAAGAAGGAGTGATCTTCGCTTCGTCGCAGTGGACCCCTTCGACGCAGGGGTAGGCCTGTGCTGCTTTGGGTTGGGCTCGGCAATCCCGAGCCCGGCATGGCGTTCAACCGGCACAATATCGGGTTCATGGCGCTCGATGTCATCGTTGCGCACCATGGGTTTTCCGACTGGCGACGGCGGTTTCGCGGCCTGGTTGCCGAAGGGGTGGTGGGTGGGGAGAAAGTGCTGGCCTTGAAGCCGCTCACCTACATGAATCTTTCGGGGGAATCGGTGCAGGCGGCGGCGAGCTTTTATAAGCTGCCGGTGAGGGCGATCACGGTCTTTCATGATGAGATCGACCTTGCTCCCGGCAAGGTGCGGGTGAAGCTGGGTGGGGGTGCTGCCGGGCATAACGGGCTGCGCAGCATCGACCGCTCCTTGGGGGATCAGGGCTACTGGCGGGTGCGGCTCGGGGTGGGTCATCCCGGGAAGGAGCGTGTGCTCGGCCATGTGCTTGGGGATTTCTCCCGCCAGGATCGAGAAGAATGGCTTGAAGCGCTGCTCGGGGCCGTGGCGGAGCAGGCACCCCTGCTGGTCGAGGGACAGGTGGAAGCCTTCATGTCCAAGATCGCCTCGGCGGTGCAGAGGCCGGGCTGATGGGATTTCGTTGCGGCATCGTCGGTTTGCCGAATGTCGGCAAATCGACGCTTTTCAATGCGCTTGCCGAGACCGCCGCGGCGGAGGCGGCGAATTACCCCTTCTGCACCATTGAGCCGAACATTGGTCGGGTGGCAGTGCCGGACCCGCGGCTCGGCGTATTGGCGGGCATTGCGAAATCGGCGCGGATCGTGCCGACGAGCCTGGAGTTCGTCGATATCGCCGGGCTTGTGCGGGGAGCTTCCAGGGGAGAAGGGCTCGGCAACCAGTTCCTTGCGCATATCCGCGAGGTCGATGCGATCGTGCATGTGCTGCGCTGCTTCGAGGATCCCGACATCACGCATGTGGAGGGTGGGGTCGATCCGCTCCGCGATGCGGAGATCGTCGAGACCGAGCTGATGCTCGCGGATCTCGAGAGCCTCGAGCGGCGGCTTTCAGGGCTCGAGAAGCGCGCGCGCAGCGGTGATCGGGAGAGTCAGGCACAGCTCGCAGTGATCGGGCCGCTGCTGGAAGCGTTGCGTGCCGGGCGACCGGCCCGCAGCATACTGGAGCAGCAAGATGAGGGGACGGTCCAACGGCTGCAGCTATTGACGGCGAAGCCGGTGGTCTATGTCTGCAATGTCGAGGAGGCGGCTGCCGCGAGCGGCAATGAATTCTCACGCCTCGTGGCTGGGCGGGCCGTGGAGGGGGGTGCGCGGGCGATCGTTGTCTCCGCGGCGATCGAGGCGGAGATCAGTCGTTTGCCTCCGGCCGAGCGAGGGGAGTTCCTGGCGGGGCTCGGCCTTGCCGATTCCGGGCTCGATCGGGTCATTCGCGCCGGATACGATCTGCTTCGGCTGATCACGTTTTTCACCGCCGGGCCGAAGGAAACGCGCGCCTGGACCATCGTGCACGGCACGCTCGCCCCGCTTGCGGCCGGCGTCATTCACGGCGATTTCGAGCGCGGCTTCATCGCCGCCGAGACGATTTCCTATGAGGATTATGTCGCCTGCGGCGGTGAGGCAGGAGCGCGCGAGAAGGGGCGGATGCGCATCGAGGGGAGGGACTACGTGGTACAGGACGGCGATGTGATGCTGTTCCGCTTCAATGTCTGATCACGCGTAATCTTTCATCGCAGTGGCGTCCTTGTGTCGGTCCGAGGCAAGGGTGTTGAGGACGGCCGAAAGTACGAATGAGACGACGATATTGATGATCAGCGACCAGAGCGCGGCATAGCCGGGGATGGCCGTGCCGAACAGGTGGATAACGAAGATCGATCCCCTGAAATGCAGGCTCGCGGCCATCCAGGTGCCGCTCACAATGCCGCAGAGCCAGCCGATGAGCAGCGCCCAGCCATTGAGAAAGCGCGTATAGAGCGCGATCATGACCGCGGGCAGTGTCTGGATGATCCAGATTCCGCCGAGGAGCTGGAACTGCACGGCGTAGGTCAGCGGCAGGAAGATCACGAAGAAGAGCGCGCCGAGCTTGACGACGAGGGAGATGAGCTTCGCCATGGCGGTTTCTTCGCCGGCGGTGCAGTCACGCTTGATGAATTCCCTGTAGATATTGCGGGTGAAAAGGTTGGCGGTCGCGATCGACATGATCGCAGCCGGCACCAGCGCGCCGATCGCGATCGCGGCGAAGGCGATGCCGGTGAACCAGCCCGGAAAGGTGGCCAGGAAAAGGGCGGGCACTGCGTAGCTCGGTCCATATTGCTTGAAGCCGTCGGCGAATTCCGGGCTCTTTGCGATCCCGGCGGCGATGGCCATGAAGCCGAGCAGCGCGATCAGCCCGAGAAGAAAGGAATAGGCCGGCAGCATCGCGGCGTTGCGGCGGATGACGCCCCCGTTCTGCGCGCTCAGGATTCCCGTGGCCGAATGCGGGTAGAGAAAGAGTGCGAGCGCCGAGCCGAGGGCGAGCGTGGCATAGGCGCCATAGCTACCCAGGGTCGGCCCCTTGGGTCCGGCAAGGATGAGCTTGGCGGCGGGGACGGCGGCAAAGATCTTGCCGTAGCCGCCGAGCTCGATCGGCACCACGATGACCGCGGCGATGACGGCGATGTAGATCAGCACGTCCTTCACGACTGCGATCATCGCCGGCGCGCGCAGGCCGCTCGTGTAGGTGAAGGCGGCAAGGATCACAAAGGCGACGATCAGCGGCAGATCGTGCAGCACGCCATGGCCGACGACGCCGAGTGCGCCGATGACGACCTGGATGCCGACGAGCTGGAGCGCGATGTAGGGCATTGTCGCGATGATGCCGGTGATGGCGACAGCAAGCGCGAGCCAGCCATTGCCGAACCGTCCGCGCACGAAATCGGCGGTGGTTACGTAGCCATGCCGATTGCAGACCGCCCAGAGTCGGGGGAACACGACATAGAGGATCGGGTAGACGAGAATGGTGTACGGGATGGCGAAGAAGCCGATCGCGCCGGCGCCGTAGATCAGGGCGGGAATGGCGATGAAAGTGTAGGCGGTATAGAGGTCGCCGCCGATCAGGAACCAGGCGATGAAGGTGCCGAAGCGACGCCCGCCGAGGCCCCATTCATGCAGCAGGGCGAGATCGCCGCGGCGCCATCGCGCGGCCATGAAGCCAAGGGCGGTGATCAGCACGAACAGCGCCACGCAGACAATGGCGGCGGTCCATCTCATGCTCGCTCTCCGGCCGTGCCGTGACTTATCGCTCGGCGAAATAGACGAAGGCGGTCAGCACAGCGGCGATCACGACCCAGAGGAGCTGGTACCAGTAAAAGAAGGGGATCCCGCCAAGCGCGGGGGTAAGCGAATTGTAGCTCGAGACCCAGAGGACGCCGACGAACGGCGCCAGCAGGAGCAGGCGCAGCAGCGAGGCGCGCGGTCGTCGTTCGGGCGGAGGAACGGGCGTGGGCATCACGTCTCCGAGGATCAGCACGGCCGAAGGGAGAATCAGGGCATGGACCGAAATGATCCTATTGCAGCCCGGGGCCCTGTTGTTAAGAGCTGTTTCGGCTACGCCGGTAGCATCGTGGCCCGGGCCCAACGCAAGGCGCCGGAGGAGGATCTCGCGGCGGAGACGATGGCCCCTGCAAAATGATGCAGCCGGCCTCTCAGAGGAAGTTCGCCATCAGGAGAGCAGCACCCGTCGAGCCGGCAGCGAGCAGGAGTGCCAGCGCGAGGCTCGCGAAACGGGGTGGCGTCACGTCCCGCGGCAGGCGCTTCGCGCCCGTCAGCATCGGGCCGACGAGATTCTGGCGTTTGAGGACGGCATAGATGAAGATCGCCAACAGATGGAGCGCGATCGCGCCGAGCAGCGCGTCCCACAGAATCGTGTGCAGGTCCGAGATGAAATTGGCGAGAGGCGCCGGAACGATCTCGGTGAAGGGGCCGTCATTCGCGACATCGTTGTTGGTGTAGAGCCCGGAAAGAGTTTCCCCGAGCAGCAGGCCCAGCAGCAGAAAAACCATCCAGGCGCCGGCAGGGTTGTGCCCGACCGTTCGGTCCGGCTCGCGCCGGGCAAGATGGAGAAGATGCCGGAGCGCAGTTGCGGGTGAGGCGGCGAAGTGGCGGAACCGCGCAGTCTCGGCCCCGAAAAACCCCCATAGGATTCGGAAGATCAGGAGTGCGAGCAATATGATGCCCGCAGCCACGTGCAGGTCCATCCGGTTGATGCGCTGGCTCACATAGAGAGCGATGATGAGGGCCACCACCGCCCAGTGGAAAAGGCGAGTCGGCAGGTCCCAGACAGCCGTCCGCCTTGTCCCGGCGGCCGCTTGGTTCAAGGAAGATCGGGGGGATGAGAGTGGTGGCGGCTTCATGCGGTACATCATCGGGCATGGCACGAAGCAGGGTAAAGCGCGTTTCTCGAGGGGCTATCGCGGAATCATGGCCAGGAGCGAGGATTGTTGCGGTTGCAAACGGACAGGGTTAGGATTCAGAACATGGTAGAGGGTCAGACCCACCTGGCCCGGCATCCGAGCTGGCGGCCTTTCCTGATCGCAGCAGCAACGCTGGTGGGCCTCGCCGTGGCCGGGGCGGTGATCCGATGGGAAGGGCTTCCGACACCGCCCGTTCCGTCCAAGCTTACCGTGACCGCGCCGCCGACTCCGCCCGCCATTCACCTGCCTGTTCCCGTGCCCGCCGCTCCGGCAGCTCCGAGCTTCGATGTGGTCCGCGTCGATCGCGAGGGCAACGCCGTAATCGCAGGCCGGGCTCCTGCCGGCTCGCGGGTGACGGTCAGCCTGGGCAAACGGGCGGTTGGCACGGTGACAAGCGATGACGAGGGCCAATGGGTCCTTACGCCGAGCGAGCCTCTGCCCGCGGGTGTGGGCACACTCACTCTCTCTGCCCGGCTTCCGGAC
>JASHVY010000533.1 GCA_030044345.1 Acetobacteraceae bacterium
AAGCCCCGCGCGGGCAAAAGCTGGGCGAAGATTGCGGGCCTGCGCAAGCTCTTCCCAGACCCAGCTTTGCCGCAGCCTTTCCTCATAGGTGGCGAGAATCGGCTCTTCCGGCTTGCCGAGCGCTTCCGCCACCGCCTCGGCGGCGAGCATGCCGGATTTCATCGCCGTGTGCGTCCCCTTGATCTTCGGCACATTGAGAAAGCCCGCGGCGCAGCCGATCAGGGCGCCGCCGGGAAAGACGAGGCGGGGAACCGATTGCAGCCCGCCCTCGTTGAGGGCGCGCGCGCCATAGCCGATCCGCCGCCCGCCGGCGAAATGATCGCGGATCGCGGGATGCGTCTTGAAGCGCTGCGTCTCCTGGAAGGGCGAGAGCCAGGGATTGCGGTAGTCGAGCCCGACGACGAAGCCCGTGGAGACGAGATTCTCCCCCCAGTGATAGAGGAACGAGCCGCCATAGGTCGCGCGATCGAGCGGCCAGCCGACGGAATGAATGACGAGGCCGGGACGATGCCTCTCCGCCGGGATCTCCCATAGCTCCTTGATGCCGATTCCGTAGGTCTGCGGCTCCCTTCCTTCCCTGAGGCCGAAGCGGGCGATGAGGCGCTTGGTGAGCGAGCCGCGGCAGCCTTCGGCAAAAAGGGTGAAGCGGGCGCGAAGCGCCATGCCCGGCTGGAAATTCGGGCCCCGCGCGCCCGACTTCTCCACCCCCATATCGCCGGTGACGATGCCGGCGATGCGCCCATCCTCCTCGATCAGATCGGCGGCGGCGAAGCCGGGATAGATCTCGACGCCCAGCGCCTCCGCCTTTTTCCCGAGCCAGCGGCAGAGATTGCCGAGCGAGCCGATGAAATTTCCATGGTTGCGCATCTGCGGCGGGGTCGGCAGGCGGATCGCCCTGCCTTCGGTGAGCAGAAGAAACCGATCCTCCCGCGCCTCGGTGGCGAGCGGCGGATCGTCCTCTTTGCGCCAATCGGGCAGAAGCTCATCGAGCGCGCGCGGCTCGATCACCGCGCCGGAGAGGATATGCGCCCCGACCTCGGCCCCTTTTTCGACCACGCAAACCGTGGCCTCCGGCGCAAGCTGCTTGAGGCGGATGGAAGCGGCGAGCCCGGCCGGGCCGGCGCCCACCACCACGACATCGAAGTCCATCGATTCGCGGTCGTCCGCATCCATGCAGGCTGCCATCCTCCCGTGTGCCGGCCGGGGGGAGAGAATCCCCTCCGCCGCAGTTATCCTCCGGCCGGAAGGGCGGCAAGGCCCCGACACGCTCCTGTTCACCGCCTATATTCACCGAGAACCGGAGGCCGCGGCGGGGGCCGCGGCGCTGCCTCAGGAAAGGAGAGAAGCGAGATGACGAAGCGACGGATCCTGCTGTGCTGCTCGGCAATCGCAGGGCTGGCCCTGGCCGCCCCGGCCTTCGCCCCTCCTGCCGGAGCGCAGGCCCTGACCCAGCCGGGCGGGCCGCCCTACGGGGCCAATCCTTACTCGACCAAGGCGAGCAACCTGCCCTCCAGCAACCCGGCCTCGACGGTCGCGCCCCAGCTTCCGAGCACCGGCCTCGGTTCGAACGCGACCATCGGGCAATATCTTTCGGTGGCGCGCTCCTCGCTGAGCGCGGGCCAGACCGGACGGGCCCAGGAAGCGCTCGAGAACGCGGAGACGCTCGCCCTCACTCGTTCGGTTCAGTACAGCGCCGGCGGCCAGCCTGACAGCTCGCCGCTCGTTCAGAACATCAGCGCCGCGCTCAATGCGCTCGGCAGCAATGATCTCATCAGCGCCGCCCATTACACCGACCTCGCGATGCAGCAGGCCGGCCCATCATAGGCGTGCCATCATAAGCGTAACCGACCGCCAGGCGGCGGCGCGCGACAGGCTGGCAGCGCTTCGCCTGCAACTGGCCTGGGGAGCCGACGAGGCGCTGGCCGAAGCCCCCCAGGACCGGCTGCGCGCGCCAATCCCCTCGGCAACTCCTTTGCCAACCCCGTTGGGGGCAACCCTCCCGCCGGACGGGCCGGCGGTTGCGGGGCAGCCCTTGGCGCCGCCCCAGGCGTTCCGCCGTGGGGGCGGAGAGGCGGCAGCGCGGGCATGGGAGCTTGCCGCCCGGGCCGCCAGCCGCGAGGAGCTGCGCGCCGCGCTCGCCGCCTTCGATGGCTGCGCCCTTGCCGCGACCGCGACCAACCTCGTCTTCTCGGACGGCAACCCGGATGCCGGCCTCGTCCTGATCGGCGAGGCGCCCGGCGCCGAGGAGGACCGCACCGGCCTGCCCTTCGTCGGCGCAGCCGGCCAGCTTCTCGACGCGATGCTGGCAAGCATCGGGCTCGATCGTGGAAAGGTCTTGATTCTCAACGTTCTGCCCTGGCGGCCGCCGGGCAACCGCACGCCGAGCGACGAGGAGATCACGATCTGCCTGCCGTTCCTGCTTCGCCATCTCGTGCTTGTCCGGCCGCTTCGCCTGGTGCTGCTGGGCGCCCTTTCGACTCGGGCGCTGACCGGCCGGAGCGAAGGGATCCGCCGGCTGCGCGGACGCTGGACCGAGGTGAGCGTGCCGGGGCTGGAAAAGCCGGTTCCGGCCCTGCCCACCTATCATCCGGCCTATCTGCTGCGCACCCAGGCCGCCAAGCGGGAGGCTTGGGCAGATCTGCTGGCGCTGCGGCGTGCTCTGGATGCCGACATTGAGAAATCTCAAACGCTCACGAAATTGTGAGCGTGAAATCGGCTGCTAATGCTCGGTTTCGCACTGCAAAATTAACAATTTTTAGATTCGTCTCACCGGGAAGGGTTGCCCGAGGTCCCCTCGCCGTGTAGGGCGGCGGTATGCGAGGGATCGTTCGAACGCTCTCCCGCCTGAACGCCGCCCGGGCCATGATCGCCGGGGCCGCGCTGCTCGCGGGGGCCGCGATCCCTGCCGCACAGGCACAGCCGGCGCCGGAAACCGCGATGGCGGTTC
>JASHVY010000534.1 GCA_030044345.1 Acetobacteraceae bacterium
TGGTGATGCGGTGGCCGGGCTGACCGCGCTTTCCACACCGGGCCACGCCGCAGACCATCTTTGCTACGCGAGCGTGAATGGATTGCTTTTCACCGGTGATCACGTGATGAGCTGGTCAACCAGCGTCGTGAGCCCGCCGCACGGCGACATGGCCGCCTATTTCGCGAGCCTGAACCGCCTCGCAGCACGTGCCGACCGCTGCTACCTTCCTGGCCATGGTCCGCCGCTTATGCAGACTGCCGGTTTCGCCCAGGCTTTGCTCGAGCACCGCAAGACGCGCGAAAATTCGGTGATCGCGGCGCTCAAGGACACGCCGGCCGCGCTCGCCGACATTACAGCACAGGCTTATCCGGGTTTGGATCCCAGGCTGCAGAGCGCTGCCGAGCGCAATGTACTGGCGCATCTGCTCAAGCTTGCCGCAGAAGGCCGTGCGCGAAATGCGGAGAACGCCTGGCAAATTGCCTGAGCCACGCGAGAGCGCACACGCAAGCGCGCAAAACCCTCTTCGCTTTACCGCGACTCCATTTTCACCAGGGAGTTTAAGGCAAATTGCGCCAGAACGTAATGATCAAAAATTATCCTTCTCCCATTGGAGGAAACACGCTGGCAGTGACCAGACACAGGGCCAGACACAGGGGGCTGGACATAGGGATTGATAATCTTTTGTAGAATTTTCCTCGACCTCTTGATCACCGGGTTCACCCGCCCGAGATGGCTCAGATGGGGCAGGGCGATGAACGTCTTGCCCATCAGGGAAGGATGGCTCCATGTGTGACTATTCGCTTGAAATGTATGGTACACGACCGGCTCAGGAGGGTGAGCGCTATGTCACGACCCGCTTCCGCAGCGGGACCGTGGGCCTTGCCATCCCCGGAGACAAGGAGACGCCGGTCTGCGTTCAATGCGACACGACATTGCGGCTTGAGAGAATCCCTGCCGAGTTGCAACAGAAACTCGGTGTCGGATCGACCGAGGAGGTCGTTTTCATCCGCCTCGATCAAGGGTTCTGGCGGGACGGGGTGCGGTTCGGGAACGGCAAGGAGGCTTCGCTCCAGGAACTCTCCACTGGCGTCAATGTCACGGTCACAATGTTGCTTGAGAATGCACCGCGTGCATGGGCGCTGACAGAAGCCCTGTGATTGGTGCATGAGTGCGGAGCGCGGCACCATATCGCGCTTGGGGCCGCGCTCGGGAATGAGAGGATAAGCGTTCTGCCCGGGGCGATCGGGCGCGTTTGAGAGACGTGGGGCCGTGAGGCCACAATCTCAGTGGCCGCGAAGCGGTATGACGTTGCTCATCACGTGTTCCTCGCTCCGGCCAGGTTGTTTGAGAAGCGGCTTGCGGGAAGCCGAAAGGCGGCTTGCGTTTGCAGGCTGCCTGTAGGTGGTTCCACGTGCATAAGTTCAGGCATTTCAGGAAAGCGCGGTTTCTTTCGATTGCACCCTTTCGCGCGCATAATGGACGAGCGCGGCGAAGCGATAAATCCCATGGACGAATTTGCCATAGGGCATGGTGAGGAAGAGGGCGAGGACGATCCCCAGATGGATGGCAAGCAGCGGCCCCATCGCCGCTGTGGCGCGAAAGAGAAGAAGGGCGAGGCCGCTCGCGCCCGTGAGGAAGAGCATGGCGATGAAGGCGAGATCCATGGAGCGGCTTTCGGGCTCGCGCAATGCCGGGTCACGATGGAGCTTCGCCGCGAAAAGTCCGGCAGGCCCGATCAGGAGCCCGAGACCTCCCGCCGTGCCGAGCAGGACCGGCAGGCTGTACCACGCATAGGGCGCCTCGCGCCCGAGGACATAGTGGTAAAGGGTTGCCACGCAGGTGGCGGCGAAGCACAGCAGGAACCCATAGAAGGTGAAGTGGTGGAAGAGCGCGCGGCGGTCGCCGGGGCGCTCGTTTTCATTCACGCAGCCGGCGCCCCCGCCATCGAGATAGCGTAGCCTTCCCGCATCCCGCGCGGCTTGGAGGAGAAATCGTAGTGTCGCGAATGTTCGCCCCACCCCGCCGCTTGCACGCCAGAATTTTGCGAGGCCCGCCCCGAGTGAGGCGAGCGCATAGAGGAACGCCAGGCCGAAGACGAATACCATCGCGGCATGTGGCATGAGAGCATAAAAAGCGCCGGCACCGGTATGCGCGGTCAGGAAGGAATCGCTTTCGAGAAGGCCGAACCCCGCAAGAAAGAGAAGAATGCCGATCGCCGCAGCGATCGAGATAGCGCACCCATTACGCGCAAAAAGAGAGGAAAAAGCGGCAGGCCATGCATAGCGCGCATAGGACTGAGCTCGCACCTCTGCCAGCGTGCGCGGGGCGTCCACATTGAATTCGTGCGGGGGGGAGAACTGGCAATCGTAATAGCAGGCGCCGCAGCCATGGCAGAGATTGGCCAGATAGTCGAGATCGCCGTCCGGAAAGGTCCGGCGCATCTCCATCGCCGGAAAGACCGCGCAAAGTCCTTCGCAATAACGGCAGGAATTGCACACCGTCATGATGCGGTCTGCCTCGGCGAGCGCGTTAGTTGCGTGCATGGCGGGCGGCCTCTCTTCCTGCGATGCGGCCGAAGACGCTGCCGATGGTCATGCCTACGCCGGCGGCATAGCCGCGCCCCAGCACATTGCCGGCCATGATCTCACCCGCGGCGAACATGTTGGAAGCGGTGGCGCCGGAACGCATCACCAGGCGCGCCTCGCGGTTCACGCGCGTGCCGAGATAGGTGAAGGTGATGCCCGGCCGTACGGGATAGGCATAGAAGGGCGGCGTTTCGATGCGGCGGGCCCAGTGGCTCTTCGGTGGAGCAAGGCCCTCGGTGCGGCATTCATCGAGCTCGGTCGGATTGAAGCGGCCGGGACGCACGGACGCGTTGAAATCGCCCACCGTCTGCTCGAGCGCGTCGGGATCGAGCCCGAGCGCGCCGGCGAGCGCGCGAATGCTGGGAGCCGCAATCGGCGGAAAAAGAGACGGCATGAAGAGCGTGAGAGACGAAGCGTCGAACAGGATATAGGCGATCTGGTCGGGCTGGGCGGCGACGAGGCGGCCCCAGATCGCATAGCGCTTGGGCCAGACATCCTCGCCTTCGTCATAAAATCGCCGGGCGTGCTTGTTGACGACGATGCCGAAGACCACGCAATCGAGCCGCGTGATGATGCCGCCATCGAAGCGCGGCGCGCGTGCATCGATCGCGACCGCATGGCACTGGGTGGGATCGCCGACCTCCTGGACGTCTTTTTCGAGCAGAAGCTTGAGGACCGTCCCGAGATTGTAAGGGCTGCCGCGGATGAGGAAATTTTCGGCAGCCTCGCCCCAATATTCCTTGAGCCAGGGGATATTCGCCTCGAACCCGCCGGCGGCGGCAACGAAGGCAGTTGCCTCGACATTATGCGGGCGGTCGCCCGTGACGAAAGTCGCGGAGCGGAAATGTCCGTCCTCGATCTCGAGCGCGACGACTTTCGCTTCGTAGCGTACCACGACGCCAAGGGATTCGGCCGTGCGATAGAGCGCGTTCAGCATGGCGCGGCCGCCGCCGAGGAAGAAGGAATTGGTGCGCCCAAGGCTGAGCGTGCCCCCCAGGGAGGGTTGAAAACGCACGCCTTGCCGGGCGATCCAGGGCAGCATGTCCTTCGATTCATGAATCATGAAGCGGGCGAGATCCTCATCCGTCTCGCCGCCGGTGACACGACGGAGATCCTCCCAGAACTCTTCCTCCGTGTAGGGCCCCGTCAGGGTCTCGGTCGCCGTGTCATGGGCAAGGCGCATATTGCGCGTATGGCGGGAATTGCCGCCGCGGAAGAATTTTGGCGCAGCCTCCAGCACCAGGACGGAGGCGCCGGCACGGCGGGCGCTGATGGCGGCGCAAAGGGCGGCATTGCCGCCCCCGACGATAAGCACGTCGTAATGTCTTGCGGGATCGGACATGGCGGCAGAGAGCCGGTTGCGCCCCCGCTTGTCCAGAACCCCCCAATGTCGGAGACAAATCTCAGAGACGAAGATCGGACTCAGGCGACGAAGGGGATCACGATGCTCTCGATCCCCATTTCCGCCAGAGCCGTTCGCTCCTTTTCGGTATCCTCGACCTGGGTGGCGATCCTCACCACCAGCTTGCCCGCTCGCGCGAACGTGGCCAGGTCTGTCGCGGAATCGGGGCCGGCCGCGTGCAGCGCTGCGTCGCGCCGGGCGAGATCGAGCACATCGGCGCTGACTTCCGCACCGTGCACGATCACGTCCGCCATGCCGAGCAGGCGCGCGGCGCGAAGCGTAAGGAGATCGGGATCTGCGGCGCGCAGGAAAAAGACCGGCGCAGGCGGGCTCTCCGATGATGACGCCTCAAGCAGCGCCTGATATTCCGCCTCGGCGCCCGCTTCGTCGCCGGCAAGGAAGCGCGCGGCAATCGTTCCCGTGAAGACCCGCTCCAGCATGCGCCGGCGCGCATCGAGATCGGGCAGGCGCCGCACCGTTTCCTCGCGGAGCCGCGCCGCAAGAGAAGCGAGCCGGCCGATGGAGGGCGAGAGCATTTCCTCGATCCGCGCACGGATCAGCCGCGCAAGCACCGGCGCCGTCCCGCCCGAAGAGATCGCAACCGTGATCGGCGCCCGATCCACGACAGCCGGCATGATGGCGCTGCAAAGCTCGGGCCGGTCCACGATATTCACCGGGATTCCCCGGGCACCGGCCGAAGCGGAGAGCGCGGTGAGATCGCCCGCCGGCGCGTCCGCGCCGATGGCGAGAGAAACACCGTCGAGAAGGGCAGGGGAGAACACCGTCGCGGCCCGCACCTCCGCCCCGGCCTGCCGGGCCAGCGCAGCCTTGCGCGCCGCCGCCGGGCCGTCGCCCAGGACGAGCACAAGGCGCCCATGGAGATCGAGAAAGACCGGAAAGAAATCCACGCGGTGTGACCAGATCAATGAAGTATCAGAAAGAAGGAGACTTCTTTTTCTGAAGAAAAAGAAGCAAAAAGACTTTTCTCCGTTTTCCGGACCAGGTGCCGGTTGTGGACTCCGAATGCAAGGATAAAAGTTCTTTGGTTCTTTCTTTCAAGAAAGAACACCCTTTCTTCTTTGCTTACCGCATTTTGTTTATCGCTTTTTCTAGCCGGGGCGGATCCGCTTGCGCAGCACGAATTTCTGGATCTTGCCGGTCGAGGTTTTGGGCAGCGGGCCGAAGATCACGCTTTTCGGCGCCTTGAAGTGCGCCATGTTGGCCCGGCAGAAGGCGATGATATCGGCCTCGCTTGCCTGCGCGCCGTCCTTCAGGGTGACGAACGCGCAGGGCGTTTCACCCCATTGCGGATCGGGCCTGGCGACCACAGCGGCCTCGAGCACGGCGGGATGGCGGTACAGCACGCCTTCCACCTCGATCGTGGAGATGTTCTCGCCACCCGAGATGATGATGTCCTTGGCCCGGTCCTTGAGCTCGATATA
>JASHVY010000535.1 GCA_030044345.1 Acetobacteraceae bacterium
GGCGGCCGGTGTCGTTTCAAACATTCATTTCGCGGACAATAGGAGAATTCCACCGCAGAATAGATCCTATGCTTTGAGCCGCACTCCCATTACGGCTGCGGTCATCCGACTTCCGGTCCACCCGGGCCCAAACGGCCCATCGCCAACAAAATGATTGGATCGAGCGATGCCGAAGTTGGATGGAAAGATCGCCGTCATCACCGGCGGCAGCAGCGGAATTGGACTGGCGGCAGCCAAGACGTTTGTCGATGAAGGAGCCTATGTGTTCATTACGGGCCGCAGGCAGTCGGAGCTCGACAAAGCCAAAGCGGCAATCGGCCGGAACGTCTCGACCGTGCGGGGCGACGTCGCCCTGCTCGATGACCTGGACCGGCTCTTCGCCCAGGTGAAGGCCGAGAAGGGCAGTCTCGATATTCTCGTCGTCAGCGCCGGGTTCGTCGAAAGGGCGACACTGGCGGAAGTGACCCCGGAACATTTCGACAAGACTTTCGCCATCAACGCCAGAGGCGCCTTCTTCACCGTGCAAAAAGCCGCTCCGCTGATACGGGACGGCGGCTCAATTGTGCTTGTGTCCTCGGGCGTGCACCTCAAGGGAATCCCAATGTATCAGAGCTACGGCGCCACCAAGGCGGCGCTGCGCTTCTGGGCGAGAAGCATGGCTGCGGAACTGAAGGACCGCGGCATCCGGGTGAACACGCTATCGCCGGGGGCAATCGACACCCCGATCATCGACGGGCAGTTCAAGACCAAAGAAGAGGCAGACACCCTCAAGGAGATGTTCAAACAGATGACGCCGCTTGGCCGCATCGGTCGGGCTGAGGAAATGGCCAAAGCCATCCTGTTCCTCGGATCTGACGATAGCAGCTACACCACAGGCGCCGATCTCGCCGCCGATGGCGGTATCACCCAGATCTGACATCGGCCATCGGGGCGCGCGCGCCGGCTCGGGCGCGCCGCTTCGATCGTGACGCCCAACGAGGCCAACGATGTCGCTAAGGGTTCGCCCTACCTGTGCCCGCGGTTTACCTCGTTGCTCAACTGCTGCTTGCCGGACTAGAAAGTACGACGTCGCGAAGTCAGACGGTCTCTACTTACCCATGCCAATTGGTCGTGTTTTAGTCTGAATTTCGGCTTTGGGTGGATTTTGCGCCAGTCCGCGTTGGGGGCAGGGTCTCCCAATAGCGGACAACTGGTTCGGAGTTGCGATTGCCAGGCGTCACCGACCTCTCAGAAGGGGTGTCTGTCCAAGAACTCGAGAATGAGACGCGCGATCTGGTCATTCGCCTCGTCGAGGGCGAAATGGCCGGCATCAAGCAGATGGATTTCGGCATACGGCAGATCGCGTTTATATGCCTCTGCCCCAGGAGCAATGAATGAGGGATCGTTCCGCCCCCAGACTACCAAAGTCGGTGGCCTATGCTCGCGCAGCCACGCTTGCCACGTCGGATAGGAGGCGAGGTTCGTCCGGTAGTCATACAGCAGAGCCGCCTGGATCTCGCGCTGTCCGGGGCGCGAAAGGTGGGCGCATTCATCCGTCCACGTGTCGGGGTTATAGCGGTCCGGATGCGACGTGCCCAGCGTATGGCGCTGCTCGGTCGCCGCGAACGACACAAATGCATCGAACGCCGCAGGATGCGTCTTGGGGTCGGCCCAATACTGCGCGATATTTGTCCACTTGGCGCCCAGGCCCTCCCTATACGCATTGGCATTCTGGATGATGAGCGCCTGCACTCGCTCCGGATGCGCGAGAATCATGCGGAAGCCGACCGGTCCGCCGTAGTCATGAAGGTAGAAGGCGCACTTGCCGATCTTGAGTTGATCGAGGAGGTGGTCCGTCGTCTCTGCCAGGTGGTCGAAGGTGTACGTGTAGACTGATGGTGGCGCGTCACTCTGGCCGAAGCCCGGGAAGTCCGGTGCGATCAGGTGATAGCGTGTTGCCAGGATCGGAATGAGCGTATCGAATTCGCGAGACGAGGACGGAAATCCGTGCAGCAGGACGATCGTCGGCGCGTCATTTGGGCCGGCTTCCCGATAGAAGATTCCAACGCCATCAACAGTCGCGCGGTGATACGTTGTCGTGGCGGTTGTCGATTCCACCGAAGCGGCCTGTGCAGCGTGGCCAAGCATCAGAAAGGCCGTAGCCGCCAGAAGAAGTCGGGCTTTCATCTCCATGTTCCTCAATCTGGTGGTTTATCCCGCTTAGGGGAGAAGCAGGATCTTGCCGATGTGCTCGCTCGACTCCATCAACCGGTGTGCGTCGGCGGCCTCGCGCATCGGAAAACGGCGATACGTGGAGGTCCGCAGTTTTCCTTGGTCCCAGAGCGGCCACACCTTCTCGCGCAAAGCCGTGATGATAGCTGCCTTCTCTGCCACGTTGCGTCCGTGCAAAGTCGATCCGGTAACGGTCAAGTGCTTGCAATGGATGGCGCCGAAGTCCGCTTCGACCTTGGTGCCACGCATCAGAGCGACAAAGCACAGGCGCCCCTCATGCGCGAGCAAGTCGAATTCGCGCGGGATGTAGTCGCCCCCAACCATGTCCAGAATCGCATCGACGCCGCGCGCGCCGGTGAACTCCTTGCCCACGGCGACGAAGTCCTGCGTCCGGTAATTGATCGCGACATCGGCACCGAACTCGCGGCACGCCTGACATTTCACGTCGGAACCAGCGGTCGCCAGCACTTGACTGCCAAACGCCTTGGCAAGCTGGATCGCGGTGATGCCGATGCCACTGCTACCTCCCTGCGCCAGGAACGTCTCCCCTGGCTGCAGGTGCATGCGCTCGAAGACGTTGGTCCAGACGGTGCAGAATGTTTCAGGCAACCCGGCGGCATCGATCAGGCTGACGCCCGTCGGCACTGGCAGGCATTGCGCCGCCGGAACGCAGGCATATTCGCCGTAGCCGTTGCCAACCATCAACGCGCACGCCTCGTCTCCTTCTCGCCATTGCGTCACGCCGTCCCCGCGTTTGACAACCATGCCGGAGCACTCCAGGCCGAGGATGTCGGGCATTCCCGGCGGCACAGGGTAGCGGCCTGACCGCTGGAGGGTGTCGGCCTGATTCACACCGGAGGCCGCGATGCGAACCAGCACCTCGCCCGGCTTCGGTTCCGGCACCGGGCGCGTGGCCGGCACCAGCACCTCCGGTCCGCCCGGCTTGCTGATCTCGATGACGGTCTGGGTGGCAGGGATATGAGTGAGCACGAACAACCTTCCTATTTCGCGGCTCAGACTCGACCGTGACGGTGCGCCAATTCCACCGCGCGCCGTTTCGCCTGCTCCAGATCGCCCGACGGATCCTTCGTCAGAAGTGTCGGCTGAAAGCGCAGCTCGTCGATCTCCGTCACGCCCGCCTGATTGAGCCAGTCGCGCAGGTAGGTCGAGTGATGATCCACCCCGAACGCCGGTGACGGAAATTGCTGCGCATACGCGCCTGAGGTCAGCACCAGCGTCGCATGCTTGTTCCGCAGCAGGCCGAAATAGCCAGTCTCCGGCTTCAGGCCCCACAGCAGCCCGGGCTGGTGGATGAGGTCGATATACTGTTTCAGGCGGTAAGGAATGCCGCCGTTCCACATCGGTACGGCGAACAGGTAGCGATCCGCGGAGATGAATCGGTTGGCAATGCCGACGATCTGATCCCACGCCGTTTTCTGGGCGGGATTCTGGTCTTGGCCGACGATAACGTTCATCTTCGCCGCC
Organism: Acetobacteraceae bacterium; assembly: GCA_030044345.1. GTDB lineage: Bacteria > Pseudomonadota > Alphaproteobacteria > Acetobacterales > Acetobacteraceae > JAKAWQ01. Next base: position 3,697 of record JASHVY010000535.1, read on the forward strand.
GCCTTGTTGCCGTCGAAAGCCGGAAGGTCGACCTCCCACAGCTCGATAGCGTCGACGTCGAGGTCCGGGTTGTCGCCACGCAAGGCGCCAAGATACGTCTCGGCGATCTGAATCGATTGAGATTCAGCCCCACGCGGCGAAGCCTGTACGAACAGCAGCTTGGTCATGATTGATCTCCTATGATTTGGCTGGGTCTTCCAAGCACGCAGCCGAGAAAAGGGAATGATGAATGCGGCGACCTCGGCGTGCTTCAGCCGCCGCTTGTCGCCACGGACCGGAAGCCGGCGTCAATCTCTGGCCGCGACAAATGGGTGACCGTGTTGACGAGCGTCT
>JASHVY010000536.1 GCA_030044345.1 Acetobacteraceae bacterium
GTCCAGCTCGCCAACCTCTTCGGCGAGCAGGGGCTCTTCCTGCTTCATCGTGCGGCTTGACGGAACCAGGCTGGCGGGGAACGCTGCCGGCATGACCGATCCACGCGCGCTGCACGCACGTCTTTTCACGATCGATACGCATATCGACATTCCCTGGCCGGACCGGGGCGATGCGTTCGGGCCGAGCGAGCGGCGGGTCGATCTCGCGAAGATGCAGGCGGGCGGGCTCAAGGCGGGCTGCTTCGCCGCCTATGTGCCGCAGGGACCGCGCACGGCGGAGGCCGAGCACGGAGCCTTCACGCGCGCCCAGGCGATGCTTGCCGCGATCGGCGGCATGGCGGGCAACCACAACGGCATCCGCGCGCGCACCGCCCGCAGCGTCGCCGAGATCGAGGCGGCTGCCGAGGAGGGCGCGCTCGCCATCGTCCCGGCAGTGGAGAACGGCTATGCCATCGGCACCGAGCTCGACCGGCTCGATGCCCTCGCCGCCCTCGGCGCGCGCTATCTCACCCTCACCCACAACGGGCACAATGCGCTCGGCGATGCCGCCATTCCGCGTGCCGATCTCGGCGATACCGCGACGCTGCATGGCGGGCTCAGCGAATTCGGCCGGGCGGCGATTGCCCGGCTCAATGCGCTCGGCATGCTGGTGGATGTCTCGCATACCGCGAAGAGCACCATGCTCGAGGCGATATCCCTCTCGCAGAGCCCCGTCGTTGCGACCCACGCCTCGATCCACGCGATCTGCCCCCATCCGCGCAATCTCGACGATGAGCAGCTCGATGCGCTGGCGGCGAAGGACGGGGTCGTGCAGATCACCGCGGTGCCCGCCTTCCTGCGCGCCCATGCCAAGGAAAGCGAGGTCGGGCTTGCCGATTTCGCCGACCATGTCGATTACGCGGTGCGGCGGATCGGTATCGCGCATGTCGGCATCTCGTCCGATTTCGACGGCGGCGGCGGCTTCCGGGGCTGGCACGATGCCGCCGAGAGCCCGAACATCACGGAGGAGCTCATGAGCCGCGGCTATGACGAGGCGGCGCTCCGCCTTCTCTGGGGCGGCAATTTCCTGCGCGCCCTGCGCGCCGCCGAGGCGCTGGCCGAATGAGCGCCCTGCCCTCCGTCCGCCTCCCCGACGGCGCGCAAGTGCCTGCGATCGGCCAGGGGACCTGGCACATGGGCGAACAGAAGCGCGAGGCCCCGTCCGAGGTGCAGGCGCTCCGCCTTGGCCTCGATCTCGGCCTCACCTTGATCGACACCGCGGAGATGTACGGCTCGGGCGGGGCCGAGCGGGTGGTCGCGGAAGCGATCGCCGGGCGGCGGGACGAAGTGTTCCTGGTCTCGAAGGTCATGCCGCAGAATGCCTCGCACATGGGCACCCGGGCGGCCTGCGAGCGCAGCCTCAAACGCCTCGGGACGGACCGGATCGATCTCTACCTGCTGCACTGGCCGGGAGCGACGCCGATCGGCGAGACCGTCGCGGCCTTCGAGGCGCTGCGCGCGGAAGGAAAAATTCGCGCCTGGGGTGTGTCGAATTTCGATGTCGCCGGGATGGAGGCGCTGGCGGCCGCGCCCAACGGCATGGCCTGCGCCACCAACCAGGTGCTCTACAATCTCGAGGAGCGCGGGATCGAGTTCGACCTTCTGCCCTGGTGCACGGCGCGCGGAATCCCCCTGATGGCCTATACGCCCCTCGGCCAGGGCGGGCGGCTCCTGCGTTCGCGGGCGCTGGGGCAGATCGCGGCGCGGCACAATGTCGCCCCGGCGACGGTGGCGCTCGCCTTTCTGCTCATTCGGCCGGGGACGATCGTCATTCCGAAGGCGGTGCAGCCCGCGCATGTGCGGGCGAACGCGGCTGCCGCCAGCCTTCGCCTCGATGCGGAGGATCTCGCCGCGCTCGACGCCGCCTTCCCGCCGCCCCGGCGTGCTCAGCCGCTCGCCCTGCTTTGACGGTTCGCCGCTCCTGGCGAGGAGGGACGAATCTTTCTAGACTGAATCGAGCAAGCCCCGAGGGGGAGGATGGCATGCAAGGACGTTTCGATCGCGCGGCTGAAGATCTCGGCAATATCGTGCATCTCGAGCATGTGAACACGCGCGTCCCGGACCAGCGGCTCGCGACGATCTTCTACATCTCGGGGCTCGGCCTCACCCGCGATCCCTATCTGATGACCGGCACCGACAATATGTGGGCGAATATCGGCAGGAGCCAGTTCCACCTGCCGACCGGCAAGCCCGAGGTGCTGCGCGGTGTCACCGGCCTTGTCCTGTCCGACCGGGCGGCGCTGCTCCGGCGCCTCGCCGCCATTCGCGATCCGCTCGCCGGCACCGATTTCGATTTCCGCGAGGAAGCGGAGCATGTGCTGGTGACCTCGCCCTGGGGCAACCGCATCCGCGTCCATGCGCCGGACCCGCGCTTCGGCCCGATCTCGCTCGGCATCCCTTACGTCGCCTTCGACGTGCCGCGCGAGACGGCCGAGGCCATCACGCGCTTTTATCGCGAAGTCTTCGCGACACCGGCAACCCTCGAGGAGGGCGAGGAAGGAAAGCGGGCGCGGGTGATGGTCGGCGCCGATCAATTTCTTCTTTTCGAGGAGACGGACCGTTCGCCCCCGCCCTTCGACGGGCATCATATCGCGATCTACATCGCCAATTTCTCGGCGCCGCACCGCTGGCTCCGCCAGCGCAACCTGGTGACGGAAGAGAGCGACCAGCACCAGTGGCGGTTCGAGCAGATCGTCGATCCCGTGGATAGCAGGCCGCTCTTCACAATCCAGCACGAGGTGCGCAGCATGCGCCACCCCTTCTACAATCGCCACCTCGTCAACCGGGACCCCGCGCAGACGAACCGCAACTACGCGCCCGAGCACGAAAGCTGGCGCTGGGCGATGACGAGCGCCTTCTGACGAAGACCGGAGGCGGGATCACGCTCTCGCTTTATTTTCTCGATCAATTTCATGGCTTGCCTTTGGGCTTTGGCGGATCGCTCCGCGTCGGGGTCCCCGCCGACTTGTCGGCGGGGTGCCCCGATCCGCCAGAAGCCATATTGATCTAACGCACGATGCCGCGGCGGCGGAGATCGGCGATCACCGCGTCGGCCAGGGATTCGGGCGTATGCCCGACCGTGGAAAGATGGATTTCCGGGTTCTCCGGCGGTTCGTAGGGTGCGTCGATGCCGGTGAAGTTGGTGATCTGGCCGGCGGCGACCTTCGCATAGAGCCCTTTCGGGTCACGCCGCTGGCACTCCTCGATCGGCGTATCGACGAACACTTCGAAGAAGATGCCGTCCTCGAGGCCGGAACGCGCCATCGCGCGGTCGGCGCGGTAGGGTGAGATGAACGAGGCGATGACGATCAGCCCGGCATCGGCGAAGAGCTTCGCCACCTCGGCCACGCGGCGGATATTCTCGACGCGGTCGGCCTCGGTGAAGCCGAGATCGCGGTTGAGCCCGTGGCGGACATTGTCCCCATCCAGCACATAGGTGTGGCGGCCCATGGCATGCAGCTTGCGCTCGACGAGATTGGCGATCGTCGATTTGCCGGCGCCGGAAAGCCCGGTGAACCAGAGGATCGCCGGCGCCTGCTCCTTGAGCGCGGCGCGCGCGGCGCGATCGACATCGAGATGCTGCCAGGTGAGATTGGTGCCGCGGCGGAGCGCGAAATCGATCGTTCCGGCGCCGGCGGTTTCGTTCGACATCCGGTCGATGACGATGAAGCTGCCGAGCGTGCGGTTGGCGGCATAGGGC
>JASHVY010000537.1 GCA_030044345.1 Acetobacteraceae bacterium
GGATGCCATCAGCGAAAGGAGAAAAATCGCCGCCGCACCGGCGCCGAGCAGCGGTGTCAGCGTGTGATAAGCGGTCTCGATATCCGCAACCTCGCTGTGGCCAGCATGGAAGGCGGCGGAGGCCATCATCACCATCGCCATGTTGACGAGCCCGGCAACGGAAAGCGCTACGATGACCTCGCGATTGGAGAAGCGCAGCAGCTTGCGCCGTTCGCCGTCATTGCGCGCCGGCGCGCGGTTCTGCGTCAGCCCGGAATGGAGATAGATGGCGTGCGGCATCACCGTCGCGCCGATGATGCCGACCGAGATCGTCAGCGCCTCTGCATCGGGCAGGCGCGGCAGCACGGAAGAGAGTGCCGCAGCGCCCCAGGAAACGGGGGCGATGAACATTTCGATCAGGTAGCAGAGCGCGATCATCGCCACGAGCGCACCGATGATTATCTCGATCGGCCGGAAGCCGTTTCCCTCGCAGAGCAGAATGAAGTACGTCACGATGGCGGTGACGATCATGCCCTCGAGCAACGGCATGTGAAAAAGCAGCGAGAGCCCGATCGCCCCGCCGAGGAACTCGGCAAGATCGGTCGCCATGGCGGCGATCTCGCTCACGCCCCACATGCCGAGCACGATCGGCCTTGGAAACTGCTCGCGGCACATCTCGGCGAGATTGCGGCCGGTAACGATGCCAAGCTTGGCGGAAAGCGCCTGGAACAGCATGGCGATCAGGTTCGCCAGGAGCACGACCCAGAGCAGGACATAGCCATATCTGGCGCCGGCCTGAATATTGGTCGCGAAATTGCCGGGATCCATGTAGGCGATCGAGGCGATGACCGCCGGCCCCGCGAACAGCAGCGCCGACCACGGACCCCGCCGCCGCCCCTCCAGCACCTCGCGAATGGCCGTGCTGGTGTGCTCGCTGAGGGTGACCGCCTTTCCGTTCATCACGCTCCCGCCTTGCCTCGAAGGTCGATATCCCGCCCCCCTGGTCGATCCCGTTGGCTGATCCTCGAGACTGATTCCCTGGGCCGAAGGTTTCCGAAAGCCGAAGCGAAGCAATCCCTCCGGCAATCCCGTCACTCCGAACCTAGCTCCCGCTCTTAAATATAGCCTTATCTACATCTCCGACAAGAGGGTTCATGATCGGGCCGGCGGCACAAAGCCTGGCCGTCCGCCGGCGGCTGGAGCGTGATGGAGCCTTCTGCCTTCCCGTGACGCGAAGCGGCCGACACCGCGATTGCTGTAACCACGGCAAGGCTCGTCCGAATGTTTCCGTATGAGGCCCCTCGGACCCCTTGATCAGATCGATCGGCGTGCCGGACGGCCCGGACTCAACCCGGCGAATATGCGCGACGGCATCAGCCGATATCGTGCCTTCGTCCTGGCATGACCTCACCCTGAGCCAACAGGGGAAACGGAAGAAAAACCGTCTTTGTCCCTCAAAAGATCAGAAAGCGATGATGCGCGACAATCCCATCCATACGTTCTTTCAATTCATGATCGGCCAGATCCCCGATCAGAGATCCCTGGGCGATCTCCGCTGGTACACAGTCGTCCTCTACTGGCTTCTGCTTTTGGGAAGCCTGGCGATCGCAGCCTATAACTGGCAGCGCGATCCGCAGCAAAGAACCGGCCATCATCTTGGCGTTTACAGCATGCGGCTGGTTGCCGCGGGAATGTGGTACCTGGGCACGCTCTGGAAGATCCCGTTCCCTGTCGCGGCCGGTTTTCGATATTGGCTCAAGGCAACCGTGAAATACAGCTCCTTTCAGATTCATTCCGATTTCATGCAAATCTTCGTCAACCATATCGGCATCGTCGATCCCCTCGTTTACTTTCTTGAGGTATTCTTCACGGCCTCCTTGATGCTCGGAGTCATGGTCCGCGTTTCCGGGATCCTGGCGGCCCTGTTCACCTTGAATCTTCTGATCGGCCTTTATAACGATCCCACGGAATGGCCCTGGACCTACGTGGGAATCATCTGTGCCCATGGCATGTTCGCGGCCGCCCAGGCAGGACGCAGCCTGGGGCTCGACAATTTGATCGCGAAAAGAATCGTCCCGCTGCCGGGAGAGCAAGGATACCTCGCCGGCGCCGTTCGCTGGGCCTTCTCCATGGAATGATCGGATTTCGCCGGAATCGAAGCCCTATTGATCGAGGTGCCGGCCGGGGACGACGAATGAAAGGATGAAAGTTCTTTGGTTCTTTCTTTCAAGAAAGAACAACCTCTCTCTAGAATCCGGTCGAGAGCCAGGGCACCGCGGCGACAATCGCAAGCGCGATCACGAGGCTCGCCATATAGGGCCAGATCCGCCCCAGCGCCTGGTCGCTGGCGACCCGCCCGATCGCGCAGCTCTGATAGAACCCGACCCCGAAGGGCGGCGAGAAGAGCCCGATCCCCATCGCCAGGATCGCCACGATCGCGTACTGCACCACATTGATCCCGACCTGCTGGGCGATCGGGAAGAGCAGGGGGCCGAACAGCACCATCGCCGGCAGCCCTTCCAGCACGCTGCCGAGAACGATGAAGACGATGATGGAGACCGCGAGAAAACCGGCTCGCCCGCCCGGGATTCCGGTCATCAGCGAAGCGAGCGAGTCCGCGAACCCCGCCTGCGTCAAGGCCCAGGCCATCGCCGAAGCCGCGCCGATGATGAGCAGGATGGCGCCCGAGAGAGACGCCGTCTCGACCAGGATCGGAAACACCCGGCGCCAGTCGAAACGGCGATAGACGAAAAGCCCGACCAGCACCGAATAGATGACGCCGAGCGTCGCCACCTCGGTCGCGGTCGCGATGCCGTCGAGCACCGCGTAGCGGATCAGGAGGGGCAGCACCAGCGCCGGGATCGCCACCACGAACGTCCACCCGATATCGCGAAGCGGCAGCCGCTCCGTGCTCGGCCGTTCCCTGCGCGTGCGGAAGAAGATCAGCACGATCAGCGCGAGCGCGGCGACCGCGGCCGGCGGCAGCCCACCCGTGAACAGGGCCGAGGTCGAAACGCCGGTCACCGCGCCGACGATGATCAGCACCAGGCTCGGCGGAATCGTCTCGGACATCGCCGCGGAGGACGCGAGCTGCGCCACCAGCTCACCCGCATCGGCACCGCGGCTGCGCATCTCCGGCAGCAGCACCGGCGCGATCGCGGCCTGGTCGGCGGCCTTGGAGCCCGAGATGCCCGCGACCAGGAACATCGCCCCGATCAGCGAATAGGAAAGTCCGCCGCGGAAATGCCCGACCAGCGCGCTCAGGAAGTTCACCAGCGCCCGCGCGATCCCGGTCATCTCGAGCAGAAGGCCGAGCGCCACGAACATCGGCACGGCCAAGAGCTCGATCGACGACATCCCCTGATCCATCTGGCTCACCACCACGGAAAGCGGGATCGTCGTCGTGAAGACCATATAGGCCATCGTCGAGATGCCGAAGCTGAAGGCGATCGGCACGCCGCAGAGAATAGAGGCGCCGACCATCCCGATGAAGAAGATCACGAGATCTCCGTTGCCGATCGCATCCAGCACCGGCTCGAGCGCCCAGAGCCCGAGCCCGATCGCCAGCACGAGGGCGAAGCTCGCCAGCAATTCGCGCCACGTCGCACCCGCAAAAAGCTGGCGAAGTGCGGTGAACAGCAGCAGGACGAAGGCGGCAAGCTCGCCCGCGATCTCCCATGAGCCCGGAATCTGCAGTGTCGGCGTGGTGATCGCCGCCTGCTGCACCATGTAGCCATAGCCCGGGACGAGGATCGCGATGACGAAGATCGTCGCCGCCAGCGCCGCGAGCCGCGCGAGAAAGCTCTGCGCCACGGGCGAAAGCCGCCCGACCAGCACCGTCATCCGCATATGCTCGCTCCGGCGCAGCGCGATCACCGCGCCAAGACTCACGAGCCAGAGGAACAGCATCTCGCCGAGCTCGCCCACCCAGACGAGCGGATTGTCGAGCGCATAGCGCCAGATCACCCCGGCGAGAAGGATGATGATCTCGACGAGCACGAGGAGGGCCGCCGCCCCTTCCGCGAGCCAATCCACGGCGCGATCGAGCCGGACCAGGAACCCGCGCATAGGACCGGGAAGGGCGTCCCGTGCGGGGATCGTCATTCAGCCGGTCAGGCGCCCGTCAGGCAAGAGTCCCGGTATATTTTTCGAGCGTGGACCAGAGCGCCGTGCCGAACTTGCCCTGCCATTCCTTGTAGAATCCCGCTTGCATCAGCTTGGCGCGGAAAGGCGCGGTGTCCGGCGTGTTGAAGATCAATCCCTGCTGGGCGAGCTTCGCCTGGAGCGAGGCATTGAGCTGGTCATTGGCGGTCCGCTGCAGCGGCGCCTGGGTCGCGAAAGCATCGGCGACGATCTTCTGGTAATTCGCCGGCAGCCGCTTCCAGAAGGATGCGCCCGCCACCATCCAGTACCCCACCCACATATGGTTGGTCATGGAGCAATATTTCTGCACCTGGTAGAATTTCTGCGTCTCGATATTGCCGAGCGGATTCTCCTGCCCATCGACCACATGCGTCTGCAGCGCGGTGTAAAGCTCGGCGACATTGATCGTCTCCGGTGCGGCGCCCAACGCCTTGAAGAGGGAGAGCGAGATCGGGCTCGGCGGCACGCGGATCTTGAATCCCTTGAGATCCTCCGGCGTCACGATCGGCTTCGTGCTCGTCGTGATCTCGCGAAACCCCTCGTCCCAGATCCCATGCATCGGCACGAGCCCGGCCTTGCCGATATCCGCGCGCACGATATCGCCCACCGCCCCATCGAGCGCCGCCCAGGCGGTCTTGCTGTCCTTGAAGGCGAAGCCGACATTGTCGATCGCGGCGCTCGGCACCAAGGTCGCCAGAATATTATCGCCGATCCCCATCATCTCGATCGCGCCCGCGCGCAGATTGGAGAGCATGTGCGTATCGTCGCCGAGCTCGCTATTGGGAAAGACGCCGATCTGCACCACCCCGCCGGTCGCTTTCCTCACCTGTGCCGCCACCTGTCGCACATGCAGGGTGGCCGGATGGTCGGTTGCGAGATCGATGCCGAACTTGATCACATAGCGCCGAGCGGCTCGTGCCTGGCGCTCCATAAGCATGGATGTGCTTGCCGCGGCGGCCGCACCAAGCAGGAAATTCTTGCGGGAAATCGCAGCACCCATGGACATCGCCTCCCGTCGTGCTCCGGCGAACGCGAAAACGCGCTCCGTCCCGCTTTGCGTGCGCCAACCTAGAATGAGACGTGTTCGCTCGCGCTCACGTATCCCGCTCTAGGCATTTGTTTTCCCGCGTGATTCACACCTTCGGCGACTCCGCCTCCGGCGATCAGGCTCTAATCGGTTCTCAAGACGAGGTCAACGACCTGCCCGCGCGTTCGCGCCGGAGCCCTATCCCCGGAAACCGGCAATCGCGGCGGCGATCGCATCCGCAAGCCGCGCCAGCGCCGTGCTCATCGCGGCCACCTGCGCCGCCACGGCCGCTTCCCCGCGCAGCGCCCCCGGTCCCGCCAACGGTGAGGCCGGCACGCTGACGCCGAAGGTGCGCGGCGCGGCGGTGTCGTGCCTGCCGACGAGCACGAAGGTCGCGTCGAGCACCACCGCCCCCGATGCATCCTCCTCGAATTGCTGGATCGAGACCTCGACGGCGATATTCGCATCGGTCGTGATCGCCACGCTCTCGGCCAGCACCGTGCTCCCCGGCAGCCGCGTGGCAAGGTCGGCGACCAGCACCCGCCCCAGCATCGCGCCGAGCGGCTCGCCCCACCAGTCATTGGCCAGCACATCCAGCCGATAATCCACCGAGGAGCGGACGATCCCCGGCCGCTGGAGATAGCGGGCGAGGCTCACCTCGCGGACGAGAATGACCCGGCGCGGCGC